>CAMEIZ010000080.1 GCA_945919165.1 uncultured Traorella sp. | reverse complement strand
CCGCAGATGGTGACTCGTTGGAGCTTCGAACTCCAGACCCTTTGATTAAAAGTCAAATGCTCTACCGTCTGAGCTAACGAGTCATTGTTATTAGATTGGCTGGGGCAACTGGATTCGAACCAGTGAGATGCTAGAGTCAAAGTCTAGTGCCTTACCGCTTGGCTATGCCCCAACAAAATGGTGGGGGGAGGCAGATTCGAACTGCCGAACCGTTAAGGAACTGAGTTACAGTCAGCCGCGTTTAGCCACTTCGCTATCCCCCCAGCTCATAAAACTGGTGCCGACTAGAGGACTTGAACCCCCAACCTACTGATTACAAGTCAGTTGCTCTACCAGTTGAGCTAAGTCGGCAAAAAAATGGTGGAGGTTAACGGGCTCGAACCGCTGACCCTCTGCTTGTAAGGCAGACGCTCTCCCAACTGAGCTAAACCTCCATGTATGTTGAACCTGATTTGTCAGGTGCCTTAATATAATAACATTCACTTTCATTTGTGTCAACAGCTTATTTTACTTTTTTTAAATTTTTTTAAATCTTTTTTATCATTCAAAGTTCTCGTTTTTTCATGTTGATACAACTTGATTTGTGCTATAATGCTTAAAGGAGTGATTTTATGGAAATTTTCAACACAAAAGTATTAAATAACCGACAACGCTGGAATCGCGCCCTGCTATATGCTATTTTGGGAAGTGTTGTCAGCATTCTGGTATGCGTTTTTATTCAGAGAACACTTCATGTTCGATCTTCAATCGTTTATCTTTTAGCAGGTTTATTCCTGGGCTGGCTTGTTTTAGAAAGCGGACATGGCGTTTCTAAGAAATTCAGTATTCTTGCAGCTGGCTGTACCGTTGCTGTTATTATTCTTTCTGACATGTTTCTTTTTTTTGGAATGAGTACATTTTCTCATTTCATTCAGGCTCTTCTCTATGTTTTGGGAAGTTATTTAACCATCAGTTTCAACAATTTGTTATCACTTGTGATTAAAGTAGCTGCCATAGGAATTGCTTATGAAAGGTCGAGAGTTCTCTAATGTTTTATCGGGATACATATGCCAACATTGATTGTGATGCCATTGCTTTTAATCTGCAACAGATCCAAACACTTACTTCACAATCTCTTATTGCCGTGTTAAAAGCGAATGCATATGGTCATTGTGATTACTGGACAGCTAAAACGGCGATTGAACAGGGCTGTATCATGGTGGCTGTCAGTTCACTGGATGAAGCATTATCATTAAGATATCAGGGTTTTACTGAAGATATTCTGATTTTAGGGCATATACGTCCAAGTGATATTGATAGGGCTATTGCTAATCATTTTATTGTCACTGTCATTTCAGCTGACTGGATAAAAACAGTAGCTGAAATGAATCAGAATTTTAAAGGTTTGCGTTTTCACATAAAAGTTGACAGCGGTATGAATCGCATTGGAATGAAGTCTGTAGATGAAGTCAATACTGCTGTTGAACTGATTCATGATCATCATGGAATAGCTGAAGGTATCTTTACGCATTATGCGTGTGCAGATTCATTTGATAAAACAATGTGTCAGAATCAGGTTCATTTTTTTCAAGATATTGTGAAGAACTGTTCTCATGTTTTTAAATGGATTCATTGTGAAAACAGCGCTGCCATTCTTGACTTTCAGGATTCTTTTACCAATGCCTGTCGATGCGGTCTAATCATGTATGGAATTTCACCGCTTCCTTGCTCGCTGAATCTCAAGCCTGCTTTCTCACTGTATACTCATATGATTTGTGTCAAAAAGATTCACAAAGGAGAAAGTGTCGGCTATGGAGCAACTTTTATTGCAGATGAAGACTGTTATATTGCCACATTGCCAATTGGTTATGCTGATGGCTTAATCAGGGCCGTAAGCTGTATTGTGAAGGCGAATGGCTGGAAATTGTAGGGCGTGTCTGTATGGACCAATGTATGGTCAGATTGCCTTATGAAATGCCTTTGGGCAGCAGAGTAGAAATTGTTTCTGAAAACTTACCGCTTTGTGTGATGGCCAATGAACTGAATATGATTCCCTATGAAGTTTTATGTTTATTCAGTGATCGCATTCCCCGAATCATTTATAGAAACTGTCAAAAAGTAGCCGTTATTAATCATCGCATACATGAATAAAACCTCCATATGTTTCTCATACGGAGGTTTTTTTATCTATTAGTCTTTCTTGTTATAAAAAGGACAGCGTTCATGAAGACATTGCTGATTTTTTGAAGAAAATTCACAAATGATTTCATCTTGATCAAGATTTATCTGATATTTTTCTTTTACAAACTGAATCGCTCTTTGCAAAGATAAAAATGCATTCCTTTTACAACATCTAGGTCCGCCAATTTGTGCGATATCATGTAAAGCAAGTGAAGTATAGAATAAATTATCTTTATAATACTCATTATCTGACAAAGGCCCGGTTTCATGAAAAATCGCAAGAGCTGCGCCAATAGAAGCACTTGAACCACACACTCCCCATTGTCCGCAAATTGCTCCCGGCATTTGACTGCCGCGCAAAGCTAAAACATCTAATGCATGATCAAAATCAAATTCTGCACCGGCATTTTTTAATGCACATAAAAAAGAAGCACCATCTAAAACATGATGTTCCGGACCATGAATGCGTATAGAAGGACATTTCATCAGATTTTTTGCAATTTGTATCGGATTCGTACCTGTTTCTTTCTTACAGGCTTCTTTGATAATTTCAATTTTCTGTTCCATCTTATCCCTTTCTTTGACTTAGCTGTTCTAAAGCTTTTCTTAATGTCAATCCATCAACGGCAACAAATTCACCATCATCATAACACTTCTTTTTGGCACTCATATGAATTTGTCCACTTTTGACATTTTCAGCAATTCTGCATATATTATCAGGCGTTATACCGCCTCCAGGAAGGATTTCAATCCTATCTCCATACTTTTTTTGCAATCTTCCTAAAACAACACTGCCCTCTTCAATCTTGCCTTTTCCGCCAGCACTCAGCACGCGGTCCACACCCAAATCGATTAAATCCAAAAAAGCTTTATGAAAAACAGCTTCTTTTCCATATGAGTGAATGAGTTCTACCATTTTGGCACTTAATCCTTTATCCACTGTGTGATCTTGATTTAAAAAGCCAAATACAATTCCATCAGTTCCCTCATCCAATAACATTTTGGCATCTGAAAACATGTTTTCAATTTGAGCTTTACTGTAAACAAAACCGGCACATCGAGGCCGTACCATGCACATAATCGGAATTTGAGTACTTCTTTTTGCCATTTTTAAAGTTGCTGACGTTGGTGTCAGTCCTCCCAGTTCTAATGCTGAATTAAGTTCAATGCGATCAACATCAAATAAGCTGGCAGTCAGCACATCCTCTATCGTCCCACAACAGATTTCAACTTTTATTTTTTCCACTTTATCACCTGTTTTTATTATACTATAAGTTTTCATGAAAATTTTTTCTTTTTGATTGTAAAAAATATGAAAATGAAATTGATTCAACTACATTTAAGTGGTAAAATATTCAGCAAGGGGTGAAATTAATATGAATTTTATTTTCTTATCACCGAATTTTCCAAAAACATATTTCAATTTTACAAAGTGTTTAAGAAATAACGGGGTAATAACACTGGGAATCGGAGATGAAGCGTATGATCGCTTAAGTCAGGAATGCCGCGATTCTTTAGTCGAATACTATAAGGTCTCAACTCTTGAAAACTATGATGAAGTTTATCGTGCAGTAGCCTACTTTGCTTTCAAATACGGAAAAATTGACTGGCTGGAAAGCAATAACGAATATTGGCTTTTACGCGATGCTCAGTTAAGAGAAGATTTCAATATCAATACCGGTCTGAAAAATGATCGTATTGACGGCATCAAATTTAAAAGCAAGATGAAAAAATACTATAAAATGGCTAATGTTCCTACAGCTCGCTATCATATGGTCTCAACTTTAGAAAAAGCAAAAGAATTCATTGAAGAAGTAGGCTATCCGGTAGTTGTAAAACCCGATAACGGGGTTGGAGCTTATGCTACCTATAAACTGAAATGTGAAAAGGATCTCATTGATTTTTTTGATGATCTGCCTCATGTTGACTATATCATGGAAGAATATATCAATGGTACCATTGTTTCTTATGACGGTATTTGTGATTCCAATAAAGACATTATTTTTGAAACTAGTCATTATTTCCCAGATCCTGTCATGGATCTTGTGAATGAACAGATTGATACCTGGTATTATTCCAAACGTGTTATTCCGGAAGATTTAAAAGATGCCGGAAGAAGAGTTATTAAAGCTTTTGATTCCAATTCTCGCTTTTTCCACTGTGAATTTTTCAGATTAAATGAAGACAAAGAAGGATTAGGCAAGAAAAATGATTTATTAGGTCTTGAGGTTAACATGCGTCCGCCTGGAGGATATACGCCAGATATGATGAACTACGCAAATGATATCAATGTATACCAGATCTGGGCGAATATGGTTTGTTATGATCAGGGATATTTTGACCCTAATCAACGTCCTTATGTCTGTGTTTATGCGGCTAAACGTTATGCTCATACATATGCCTATTCCAATGAAGAAATTATGGAAAAATATAAGGACCATATTGTTATGTTTGAAGTTATGCCGGAGGTTTTAGCCAACGCCATGGGAAATGAAGCTTTCATAGCCCGCTTTAAAACTGAAAAAGAAGCTATCAGCTTTGCACAGAACGTACTCAAGAAAAGGAGATCCTGATCATGTATGTTCATTATTTTAATGAGTATTCTCATTATTTAAATAGAAATATGGAATTTAAAGTATTTGGTCATGCCGGAATCCCATTTGTGGTATTTCCTTGCCAAAACGGCAAATTCTATGATTTTGAGAATGAAGGAATGGTGGATACTGTTGCTGATAAGATTGAAATGGGGCTTATTCAGCTTTTCTGTGTTCAAAGCATTGATGAAGAAACCTGGAGTGCCAATGGTGATCAGCATGGCCGTATCATGTGGCATGAGCAGTGGTTCAGCTATATCTGTGATGAATTTATCCCTCGTTTATATCAAATTCACAATGAACTAGCTCACGAAGATTATCAGGGAAGAGTCATGACAACAGGTGCCAGTATGGGGGGATTGCATGCTGTTAACTTTACACTGAGAAGACCTGATATCTTTCAAGGTTGTCTCTCATTAAGCGGTCTGTTTCACGCATCCTATTTCTTTCAAAACTATCAGGATGAAACGATTTATTACAATTCTCCGACAGATTATTTACCGAACTTAAAGATAGATCATCCTCTTGTCGAACAGCTTCGCCATTGTGATTTGATTATCTGCTGTGGAAAAGGAGCCTGGGAAGATGAAGCTAAAGAAGATGCCAGAATTTTAAAAGAACAGTTTGAACGTTTACAGATTCCTGCATGGGTTGACTTGTGGGGAGATGATGTAAATCATGACTGGCCTTGGTGGCGAATTCAGTTCCCTTATTTTATAGAAAGGCTTTTAGCATGTTAATTAAAGAAGAAATCTTGATTCCCTATTTAAAGAAAAATAGAATGCTTCATATCTTTCTTCCTGATAATCGAAAAAAAGATGAGCGTTTTCCTGTTTTCTATATGTTTGATGGTCATAATCTTTTTTTAGATGAAGATGCCACTTATGGAAAAAGCTGGGGTTTACTGGATTATTTTACCAGCCACAACATTCGCTGCATGATTGTTGGGGTAGAATGTAATCATACGGGCAATCATCGATTAAGAGAATTTTCACCTTACAGTTTTCAGGATGATGAATGGGGTAATGTGAAAGCAAGTGGAAAAAAGTTTCTGAATTGGATGAGCCATGATCTTAAATCATATATCGACAGCAAATATCCAACCCTTCCCAAGCGAGAAACGACTTATCTGGGAGGTTCTTCCATGGGAGGATTAATGGCAGTTTACGGAGGAGCGATGCATAGTGATATTTACTCTAAAAATGCCTGTCTGTCTCCCTATTATGATCATGTATTAGAAAGATTATGTTCAGATTTAAAAAAAGCAGATGATTTACGTCACTCTGCCTTCTATATCAGTTTTGGTCGCCATGAATGGCGTACCAAGCGTGCTCTTTCACATGGAGTTGAAGAGAATCTTCAAGTCATGCGTATTCTTACTCAAAAAAATGCCAAATGCTATATGCACTGTTATGAATTTGGTTATCATTCTGAAGCCAGTTGGGAAAAAGAAATTCCAAACTTTCTTCATGATTTAGAAATAAACGGATAGATTTTGCTTCTATCCGTTTTTTTCTAGATATGTTTCCATTTTTTTCTGAATTTCATCAACCTTGTCCAGTTTTACAAGTGTCAAAAGATATTCAAGAAAACGCGTACACTCACCTAAATCAAATTCTTCTTCCAAAAAGCAATCCATAGCCATACTGCATTCTTCTTCATACTTTTTTTCGACATTTGCCTGTACTGTAACAAACAACTTTTCAAGTTCTTTCTTATCCATAAGCTCACTCCTCATCATCATCTTATCATATTTATGCTTGAATGTGAATGCTATTAAAGATATCCAAGAAACCGTAAAAAGCCAACATATATCCCTAATGAAAATAAAAACAGATCATTTTTTAACAGATCGGCATCTTCTTCATTTGTCAGATAAGCCAATTCAATCAGATTTGCCGGCATGGTTGTATTTCTCAATACATAAAGGTTAGGATTCACACGGACTCCATTATCTTTCGTTCTGGCAACTTCTGCCATAGAAGCAAGAATCTTTTCCGCCATACGAGAAGCTGTACTTGGTGAAGAATAAACATAGATTTCACTTCCTGAAATAAGAGGATTCACATTGGCATTAGCATGCAAAGACCAAAAATAATCCGCTGGCCATTCATTTGCCATTTCCACTCTTAATCGTAATGAACTTGCTGTATCACTTCCGATTACTTCATCTGGTGAATTTCTGGAAAGCCGCACTTCAAAACGACAGTCATCATCAAATAATTCCTTTAAATAAATTCCAGCCTGATAAGTTACATCAGCTTCTAATAAACCATTTCCACTGGCTCCAGCATTAATGAGACCGGGATTATGACCCTGATCAATAAATATTCGAATTGGCATCTTTCACCTCATTTCATTCTATGAAAGAGTTTAAAAAATATGTGTTAAGCCAGTCTTTGAGCATTTTTATTCGATTCCATTTTTTCCATAATTTTTTTAAATTCAAAATAGAATAAAATCAGAGTAGTTGAAACAGCAATAACATCTGCAATTGGTTCTGACATGAAAACAGCCTGAACTTTATTATCCATGAATTGAGGTAAAATATAAATCAGCGGAATCAAAACAATAATCTTTCTGAAGATAGCCAGAAAAGCACTAATTTTCGCATTACCAAAAGCAATAAAAGACTGCTGACAACTGATTTGAAGTCCCATCATAAATACAGCTGCCAGATAAATACGAAGTGCCCAGACACTGATTTCTAACAATTCCATATTATTGGTAAAGAGCTTAACAAATGCACTAGGCATCAGCATCACTAAAAGCCACATGACAAAAGCATAGGAAAAACAACAGATTGTTTGCAGCATAAAAGCTTTTTTAACTCGTTTTGCCTGACAGGCTCCATAGTTATAGCTGATAATTGGCTGACCTCCCTGAGTAATTCCTGACATAGGCAGCATGACAAACTGCATGACACTAGAAAGAATCGTCATGGCTCCTACTGCCATATCACCGCCATATTTGAGTAAGGAGGAGTTAAAACAAAGAACCAGAACACTTTCTGTTGCCTGCATGGCAAAGGGGCCTACACCTAAAGCAATGCACGGTAAAAGGATTTTTGGTTCAATACGTATATTTTCTTTTTTTAAATGCAGAATTGAATTTCCTTTATACAGAAAATGAAAAGCCCATAAAGCACTGATTCCCTGACTGATAAGAGTCGCAAATGCAGCACCCTGAACACCCATTTGAAAACCATAAATCAGAATGGGATCCAAGGCAATATTTGTTAAGGCACCAATCACAACAGTCATCATACTGATTTTAGAAAATCCCTGGGCACTGATAAAAGCATTTAATCCCAGTGTAACCTGAACAAAGATTGTTCCGCATGCATAAATTGTCATATATTGATTGGCATATACAATAGTTGTATCACTGGCACCAAAGAGATAAAGAAGAGGTTCTTTGAATATCAATACAATTCCCGTTAAAACAATTGCCGATAAAATTAAAGCAGCAAAACAATTTCCAAGTATTTTTTCAGCCATCTTTTTATCTTGTTTGCCCATACAGATACTGGCTCTTGGTGCACCGCCAATCCCCATCAGACAGGCAAACGCTGATATCACCATAATGATAGGAAAACATACTCCTACACCTGTCAAAGCAGATGAGCCAACTTGATCAATATGTCCAATATACATACGATCAACCATATTATATAAAGCATTTACAATTTGAGAAGTAATGGCTGGAATAGCTAATACAAAAAGCAGTTTTCCAATAGATTCTTTTCCTAAATCAACTTCTTTAGACATTTTCAGTTTCATGCTACATTCACTCCTTTATCTTTAAAATGATTCATAATTTTGATCATGGTTTTTTCCATGGCTTTTATTTCATTTTCATCAAGATCTTTAAATATGACATCATTAATTCTTAGAATTTCCTTTTGCATTTCTTCTAAAACCGGTATGG
>CAMEIZ010000079.1 GCA_945919165.1 uncultured Traorella sp. | reverse complement strand
ATCATGGGCATCAAGCAGATTTTGATCCACTATTTCTTCCTGCTTTGAAGCCTGAGATATCAGTTTTCCTTTTAGATCCAAAATGATTTGGCTGGCTGTTTTTGCCCCAATCCCCGGACAACCCTTTAAAAAAGTAACATCTCCATTTTCAATAGCTTCAATAATGCGGCTGGCTCTACCAACTGAAAGCATATTTAAGGCACTCTTGCATCCCAAGCCCTTGACATCAATCAGACGCAGAAATAAATCATAGCTTTCGAGATCCTTAAATCCATATAAAAGAATAGCATCTTCACGAACATGCTGGTAAGTATGCAAAAGCAACTCTTCTCCTTCAGCGTACTGCAATGGATCTGGTGTGAATATTCGAAAACCTATCCCTTGATGATCCAATATTACTGCATCATGAACTCTTTTTACAACAATTCCTTTTACAAAAGCAATCATTTTCTGCCTCCTATTAATTTTATCACAATAACTCCTTAAAAGACATCACATATTTATCACAGATCTGCATCATCAATTCTCTGTCAGCTTTCCACATATCATCATAGATGCCGACAACATGAAAACCAGCCTTTTTAGCACATTGAGCTGCTGTACAAACATCTTCAAACACCACACATGATTCAATATCACAGCCAAGACGTTTTGCACAGATCTGATAAATCAAAGGATTCTCTTTGCTGCTATTCAATTCATCTGTTGTGATCACATCAACCATAAAATCCATCAATCCACATCGTTTTAAAGCCGCCAGAGCACTGTCTTTCCGACAGCTGGTAGCAATGATGCATTTACCTTGTTTTGCACATTTTTGGACAAATTCATAGGCATAAGGCTTTAGCTGAAGATTCTCAGCATAAGCTTTATGTGACATTTCAATCCAATCTTTTTGAATGGAATCCACATCCTTATTCACTTTTAAAACATCTCTGAAATAATAAGCACATTCAACATATGTCAGCTTCTTGATTTCATCTGAGTATTCTCTTTTGTATTCAATCCCATGCATCTTCATATAATCTTTATCAATTTGCAGCCATAATCCTATTGAATCCAAAAGTGTACCATCTAAATCAAAAATAAATCCTCTCATAAAGTCATCTCCAAACAAACCGGACAATGATCACTTCCTAAAACATCAGTATATATCTTGGCATCCATTATCTTTTCTTTTAAACACTGACTTATAATAAAATAATCAATCCTCCATCCGGCATTTTTCTCTCTTGCTTTGAAACGATAACTCCACCAGGAATATTCAATTTTATCAGGGTAAAGGAAGCGATATGTATCAATCATACCACTGTTTAAAAGTTCACTCATCTTAGCTCTTTCTTCATCACTGAAGCCGGCATTTTTACGATTTGTTTTAGGATTCTTCAAATCAATTTCCTGATGAGCAACATTTAAATCACCACATAAAATAACAGGCTTATTCTTTTCCAACTCTTTTAAGTAACTTCTGAAATCATCTTCCCACTTCATTCGGTAATCAAGACGTACAAGACCTTCCTTACTGTTGGGCGTATAACAGTTCACCAGATAAAAATTTTCAAATTCACAGGTAATGATCCTGCCTTCATGATCATGCTCATCGATTCCCATTCCATAAGTAACCTTCAAAGGCTTCTTTTTAGTGAAAGTGATAACACCAGAATAACCTTTCTTATCTGCACAATTCATATAAATATGATAATTTGGAAGATCAAATTTCATTTGTCCTTCTTGCATCTTGCTCTCCTGAATACAGAAAATATCAGCATCTTCTTTATAAAAGAAATCAAAGAAACCTTTTTGAACACAGGCACGCAGTCCATTTACATTCCACGATATCAGTTTCATAAAACCTCCAATTGTAATTCAATCATTGAATAAATAGTAACATGCAAATCTAAACTTTTCAATTCAAAAGAAAAGATAGCCACGCTATCTTATTCCACAAATTCAAATTCAGTATTGCATAAAACGATAATATCGCCATCCTGACAGCCAGCATCACGAAGTGCCTGATCAACTCCCATCACACGCATCTTACGAGCAAAACGTTGGTCAGCTTCAATATTATTAAAGCGAGTTGCCAAAAAAGCTTTCTCAATCTGTTCACCGGATACTTCCCAACGGCCATTTCCAAGATTTTTAATTTCAAAGGCAGGTTTTTCTTCTTCAAATTTATATAGAACACCCTGATTCGTTTCATCATTTTCATCAAATAATGGAAAAATATCGGTTTGATCTAATAAATCAGCTGCACGATATAAGACAGGTTCTAAACCTTCATCAATAATTGTAGTTGTTTCAAAAACTTCTACATTTGGATAGGCTTCTTTGAATCGCTTTAGATTTTCTTTGGCATTCTCCAAATCCATTTTATTTGCAACAACGATTTGAGGCCGTTCCAATAAGCGATACTGATAATTTTCAAGCTCCTGATTGATGATGCGATAATCCTCAACAGGATCACGACCATCATTAGCTCCCATATCGATCACATGAAGAATAACACGACAGCGCTCGATATGACGTAAGAATTCATGACCTAAACCTTTACCCAATGAAGCGCCTTCAATAAGACCCGGAAGATCTGCCATGACAAAGCTTCTTCCATCCGGAACCTGTACCATTCCCAGATTAGGCTTTAGAGTCGTAAAGTGATATTCAGCAATTTCCGGTTTGGCTGCACTGACAACTGATAACAGAGTGGATTTTCCAACACTTGGGAAACCGACTAAGCCTACATCAGCCAGCACTTTCAATTCGGCAATAATATCCCTTTCATCACCAAATTCACCCATTTCACAGTATTCTGGAGCAGAATTCACACTGCTTTTAAAATGAAAATTCCCTTTTCCGCCTTTTCCGCCTTTACAAATAACGGCACTTTGATTAGGACGCGTTAAATCAGCTAAAATAGCACCACTTTCAGCATCCTTGATTACTGTACCTAAAGGTATTCGAACAATAACATCTTTGCCACTGGCTCCATGCATTTTTTTAGGTTTTCCTTTTTCCCCGTCACCAGCAACCACTTTCTTGGAATAACGTAAATCCAGCAACGTGAATTTTCCTGTATCAGTTTGAAATATGACACTTCCGCCATTTCCGCCATCTCCACCGCTAGGTCCACCCAGCGGCACATACTTTTCACGGCGAAAAGCAACAATGCCATCTCCGCCTTTTCCAGCTCTGCAATGAATCTTTACTCGATCAACGAACATGAGCTACCTCCTTTAGAAAAAGAAAATCTCCTTGATGGAGATTTTTAAGCCTGTGGGTAAACAGAAACCTGTGTTTTATTCTTACCGAGTCTTTCGTAGCGAACAATACCGCTTGCCTTGGCAAATAATGTATCGTCACCACCACGTCCAACATTTAATCCTGGGTGGATCTTAGTTCCACGCTGACGGTAGATGATTGAACCACAGTTTGTAAATTGTCCATCAGCTTTTTTAGCTCCTAAACGCTTGGAATGAGAATCACGTCCGTTCTTTGTAGAACCAACTCCCTTTTTAGAAGCAAAGAACTGAATATCTAATACAAATTTCATGATGACACCTCCTGTTTGATTTCAATGTATTCATAATGTTGTTCCTCGATGGTCTTTAACTGAATCATCATCGTCTTTAAGATGATCTGACATGTCTCATCGAGAAGATTTTTAACGTGCATTTTGATTGTTTTGGAAACTTCCAAATCAACACTGTCAGCACACATTTGATCTAATGCATTCAATGTTCCAAAAACAATTGAAGAAACACCGGCACATACCAGATCTTCTCCTTTAGGAGCAAATCCAGCATGACCGCTGATTTCAATTATCTGAAAAAGTTCATTTTTTGAAACAGCTTTGACCTTAATCATTTTAACCTTCGATAGCTTCTACAGTTAATTTAGTATAAGGCTGTCTGTGACCCTGTTTGCGGTGAGAACTTCCATCCTTGCATTTGTATTTGAAGATCATGATTTTTTTGCCTTTACCCTGTTTTTCAACTTTCGCAACAACCTTAGCACCCTTTACATAAGGAGTTCCTACTTTTGTTGTTCTGTTTGAGTAGCAGACAACTTTGTCAAATTCAACAGTATCTCCTTCGTTTACATCCAGTTTTTCAACGAAGATAGTTGAACCTACTTCACATTTTACTTGTTTTCCACCAGTTTCAATAATTGCGTACATCGTTGCACCTCCTTTTTCTATTGACTCGCCATAATGAGGGGACCGAAGTCTTAGCCCTAAAATGAGCGGTTGTACCCAATAAGGGAAACAACACCAGTATGTTATCATAAAGCTTTCTCTTAGTCAATAAAAACCTTAAAAAAAGCCTTTTATCATGCATGATATTTCATGTTATGCTTCTGTTATTTTAATAGATTTCTTCTTCATTGAACAATTCACTGTCCAAATCACTTTGTACCATAGGAAGATCCGGTAATTCTTTTAAACTTTCCAGCTTAAATGCATCCATAAATTCTTCTGTCACTTCGTAGAGAAACGGTTTACCAGGACCATCGCTTCGTCCACATTCTTTGATCAAATTACGTGCCAATAGTTTACGGATCATCATATCACAATTAACACCACGAATTTCTTCGATTTCAATTCTTGTAAGCGGCTGTTTATAAGCAATAATAGCTAATGTTTCCATCGCTGCCTGAGAAAGTGAAGCAGCACGGCTTGTTGAAAATAAAGCTTGAGCAGCTTCATGGACTTTTTCTTTTGAAATGAATTTATAACGTCCCCCATAATGAACACATTCAAAGCCATGATAATCTTTCAAGTATTCTTCTGTAATTTCCCTGATCAAATCCAATACATCACGATCGATCATATTGGTTGCTGAACATAGTTGATCAAGCGTACAGCCCTCATCACCGCTTAAAAAGATCAGGCCTTCAATTACGCTGCATTTCTCGTCCATCATCTTCTCCTTTCACAATCCAAATTTCATCAAAATCATCCATCAAATAGCTGATTTCCTGAAACTTAATCATATCCAATATGGCCATAAAAGTCACAATAACCATATGCTTATTTGTACAATCACTGCACAATTGAGTAAAACTCATCTTCCCTTTGAAGTTTTTTAAGCGTTCATGAATCTGTTCCATTCTTTCATCAACACTCAATTCCTTGACATTCATTTTCGTCTCAATTGGATGATGAAGGGCAATTCTGCGAAGAACTTTATTCATTGCTTTCATCAAATCATAAGGACTTCCTTCTAGATCTTCTTCTTTTATCTGACTTGCCCACTTAGCTGTTTCCATGCTCAGTGGTTTGGCATAACATAAAGCTCTTTGTTCATACAAAGGCTTAAGAGTATCACATGCTTCTTTATAGCGCTGATATTCCAAAAGACGTTTTACTAGTTTATCACGGTGATCTTCTTCATATTCTTCTTCTATTTCAACTTTTTCCTTAGGTAAGAGTTTTTTACTTTTGTATTCCAATAGCCCCGCTAATTCACTTAAAAACTCACTGGCGATATCCAGATGCATTTCTTCCATTTGATTAATATAGGCTAAATACTGATCACTTAAAATATCCATATCCAAATCAAAAAGATCAAGTTTATTCTCTTTGATTAAATGATACATCAAATCCAAAGGGCCTTCAAATTCGTTGATCATGACTGAAAAATGCATAAAACTCCTCCAAACCTAGTCATTATATCATAAATCAGTCTATTTATTCACCCAATCTTTCGCAAAATATTGTTCATCATGAATATCACTTTTTAATGACTCAATTACATAATTTGCGAAACTGAAATCATCCTTTACTTGCAAACACAGCTTATAACCATCACTTTGTAACAAGTCATCGATTTCTTCGTATAAGTGACCGCTGAAATATAAATCATTGAATTTTACCATAAAGTTTAATAATGTTTCTTTTTCCTGTTCACTTAAAGACAATTCATCACTTTGTTTTTGAAATTTTCTGACAGTATTAGCTTCAAAGAAATCAATTGACTCTTTCATTTCAATATCCAAATGATCCAATTGATAAATAAGACCTTCTTTTTCAATCTGAACAATTCCACAGTTATGAGTTGGAATACTTAAAGAAGACTGAGCAATTTCCAACATACCATTTTCATCTTTTGAATGCTGAATATGCATATGTCCGCTTAAATTTAATGGAATCTGATAATCATTGAGAAGATCAAAAAGTTTTTGATGATCACGCATGGCATAACTGGAAAAATAATCATTATGAACAAGAATATTCTCATGTGACATAGTGATTACTTTCGCATTCTTTTCTTCAGCCATCTTTAAACAATCATCAACAAAATCCAATAAATGATCACTGACTCCTTCGTACTGTTTATAGCCATTGCAATCAAGTGAAAGCAGCCATACATCATCACTTAAAGGAGCCATATAGCTGAGCGTTTCATCATCCATATACGTATCACTGTAGCCAAAATCATGATAGATCTCTTTAAACTTAGCTTCATCAATCGTATCACAGGAATAATACTTATCCTCAAAAAATTGTCGAGAAAAAATACTGTTCAAATCATGATTACCCGGAATAACAAATACTTCAATGCCTTTTTCCTCACATGTTTTCAGTTTTTTACTTAAATCTTCATGTGAAGCAAGTTCACCGTTAAAAGTCAGATCACCAGTCAGTAATAAATAATCTGCTTGACTATCAATTGCTTTTTGAATTAATGCATCAATCAAAAGATCAGAATTGCTTAATAGCTTTCCATCTCCCTTTTCAGTAATCGTTAAAAATCC
This sequence comes from uncultured Traorella sp., assembly GCA_945919165.1. GTDB lineage: Bacteria > Bacillota_I > Bacilli_A > Erysipelotrichales > Erysipelotrichaceae > Traorella. The sequence continues at coordinate 1,989 of CAMEIZ010000079.1, read as the reverse complement.
AACTCCATAATCTGTTAAAGAAGCACTGTAGTAGTGTGGATCTGAAGCTGTAACAATGGTAATAGAATCTTTATGTTCAGCTTTGCTAAGATCAATCTGATTGCAGCCCACTAATAAAAAAGAAATGCACAAAATGATAAATTTTTTCATAAACACCTCAAATGACTATGTTTATATTACCATTAGAAGCTGTACATTTCAATTATTTTGTATAGATATTAGTGTCAAAAATAATCCTTACAATTTCCTTTGAATCAAACGGAAAAAGTGGATAAAGATAAGATGCTTTCATGCTTTTTGTCAAAAGTAATGAGATAAAATGAATCAAAACACCAATACAGAATCCTTCAACTGAAAATAAAAGCGTAAGAATTGTCATCATAATTCTCATCAATTTATTTGCTAATGCAATTTCATAAGAAGGTGTTAGAAAATTACCTAAATTACACAAAGCAATGACCAGTAATATTTCTTTTGTATAAGCTCCCATTTCGATACCAAAATCACCCAAAACAAAAACAACTAAAAATCCCATCATACTGTTAACAAGAGTTGGTGCATAAAGAAAGGACTGCCTGATCCATTCAATTAAGAGTTCACAAATCAAGATTTGAAACGCGATCACCCCAACACTTTTTCCCTGAATCAAATCGTGTGTAAAAGGAACACCGCTTTTCAAACAGACCAAAACAAAGGGTAAAAGATATAGACTTACAAGAATTCCCATATAACGAATCGTTCTGGTTAATAAGGCAACCAAAGGTGTCTGCGTATATTCTTCTATCTGTTGAAGCTGTTCTAAATAGGTTGTTGGTAAGATCATAGCTGAAGGCATATTATCCACTAATACAATCACATATCCCTGTAAAAGATGAATAGCACAAATATCCGGCCTTTCTGAATATCGAACATGAGGATAGGGATTTGTTGTTTTTCCATAAAGAACTTCTACAAGATTTCGCTCATTATTAATCTCAATAGATTGATTCTCATTCATCCTTTTTCTCAAATCAGATAATACTTCCTGATTTACTTTGTCTTCAACATAACACAAGGCAATATCCGTTAATGACCATTTTCCCTCCTGATTCAATTCAAATTTCAGCTGGTCATTTCGTATTCTTCGCCTAATTAAACCAACATTGTGCAAAATATTTTCATTAAACGAATCATGGCTTCCGCGAATGCTCTTTTCTATACTGGGATGAGAAATACCTCGTGTTGGATAATTTCTGGTTTCCAGAGCATATACTTCTTCATTGATTAAAATTAAACACTGTCCACTCAACAATAGAAATACTGCTTTATCATAATTCTCAACTAATGAAGCTGAACCATTAAAGAAACATAATTTCTGATCCTCACTGAAAAGAAAACCTTCAATTATTGAAGTAATACTGCTCTGTGAGGTCAAAGAAGACAAAAAAATCATATCAATTTCTCTATTTTGTAATTCAACATGATGATGAACAATATCAAAAGATTGAAGCTGTTTTAATCTTTCAATCATGTGCTTTGAAGAAAACAGCTATCCAAAAAGCCGTGAAAATCGCAAAAGAAATCCCACTGGCACTTTTATCAAACACACCTGTAAAGATTCCAATCCAACCATCACTCTGACTTGCACTTAAAGCTGCATGAGTTAAGGAATGGCCAAAAGACAAAATCGGCATTTGTGCTCCTAACCCACAGTATTCAATGATTTTATCATATATATCAACTATTTCTAAAAATGAACCAATGATCACAAATAAAGAAGTAATATGTCCTGGAGTCAATTTTGAAGAATCATAAATGACTTGGGCTACCATACAGACAAAGCCACAGAAAAGAAAACCATAAAGATATGTCATATGGAACTCCTCTCAATTGCAATCGCATGAGCAACAGTCGGTATTGAAAGATTTTGTTGAGTCAGAAAGACATTATGCAGACTTCCCGTCGCTACTAAAAGAATGCGTTTCATCTTTTTTTCTCTAAGATCAGTAA
>CAMEIZ010000078.1 GCA_945919165.1 uncultured Traorella sp. | reverse complement strand
TTCTTTGCCAAGCTTTTTACGAATGAGTTCTATACCGGCTGTAATATTCCCCCACTGATCCTGTCCGGCAACCTGCAGAACACAATTTCTTGTTTCATAAAGATGCATGAAATCAAGTGCCTGTAAAATCATATAAGAGAATTCCGTATATGTGATACCCTGATCAAGTCTTCGTGATACGATATCTTTATTCAGCATATAGTTAATATTAAAGTGTTTTCCATAATCCCTTAAAAAATCAAGCATGCTGATATCTTTGCACCAGTCATAGTTATTGACTACTTCAAAGCCAAATATTTCAGTCGCCTGTTTTGTCAGCTTTTCAATATTGTGAGCAACTTCTTCTTTCGAAATCATAGCTCTTTCTGCAGTTGGCTTTGGATCACCAATTAATCCAGTTGCACCTCCTACAAGCAAAATCGGATTATGTCCGGCTTTTTTTAATCTCTTTGAAATTAAAAAGGATGAATAATGACCAATATGCAAAGAGTCTCCAGTAGGATCAGTTCCGATATAAAACGTCAGACTTTCATTATTCAGCATTTCTTCAAGCTTAGGAGAAGAAATATCCTTGATTAGTCCTCTCCATGTTAATTCTTCAAATAAGTTCATGTTTACTCCTCCAAAAAAAAATGCGCCTCTAAGGACGCATTACGTGGTACCACCTTAGTTCACAAATGTGCACTTTATCTGTTAACGCCAGCAACGTCTTACTTTCATAAGCAGCTCCAAGAGTGTACCTCTATAAACACATTATGATTTTCACCAACCATCATATCTCTCTAAAGTGTTTTTATAGCTCTGTTCTTATCAACGCTATTTTGTAGTTTTACGAGCAGTATAAATATAGCTCAATTCAATTTCTTTGTCAATTACTTCATCCTCTTCATGAAGCATTTTTGTCATGACACGCATGGCAACAGCACCCAAATCATAATCCGGAATCTTATAGCTGGAAATCTGCGGACGAGCCATTGAATTGTATTTGCTGTCATAGATACAGATAATTTCCATATCATCCGGAACTGAAATACCATTTTCTGTAGCTGTATTCAAAGCAGCCATAGCCTGTGAATCACGATAAGCAATAACCAGCTTATGAGAGTGTGTTTTAAAATACTCTTTCAAGTAAAGATACGAAGAACGATATTCATTAGCGATGGCAATGTAATTGTCAAATTTTTTACCGCGTTCTTCAAAAGCCTTATTAATTCCTCTTAAAATCTGGCGGATATATGAAGGATTCTTTCGATCTTCAACTAATGCAATATCATCGATTCCCTTATCCAAATACTTACTAACAGCTTCATAAGCCAGATTTTCATAATCTATGTAAACTGAACCAATCATTTCATCTGATAATTTGTTGCCAATTACCACAATAGGAATCTGATAGCTGTTCAAAGTCTGTAATTCGTTTCGATTCAGTTTATCGTTAAAAATAATAACTCCATCTGCACGAGACTTAATAATATTGTCGATCACATCTTCCATCTGAGTAATTCCTTCACTGACAGAATGAAGAACAATGTTGTATTTATAGATTTTGGCAACATCTAAAAGACCATTGATCACTTGACCCGTCATGAAAATACTTGTTCCCGGAACTACCAGTGCAATTGTTGTCGTTTTAGACAAAGCAAGTCCCTGAGCAATGGCATTCGGTTTATAACCCAGTTTACTAATAGCTTCTTCAACCTTAATACGGGTATCTTCACGAACAACATCACTGCCGTTAATGACCCTGCTGACCGTTGCTAATGAAACATTGGCTTCCTTTGCCACATCATAAATTGTGATACGTTTCATATCATTACCTCACTTATTCTTGTTCTTCCTTTTCACCTAAAACATTTTTCAAGCCTTCATAGGCACTTGTAGCGGCATTTAAAATACCTTTTTTAGTTGCCTGAATACCCTTTTGTACCTTTTCATCCTTGATGACTTCAACTACTTTATCACTGACTGTATCGATTGTTTTAGAAACTGTTTCATTTTCTAAAATCGTATGTACACCATTTTCAATACCGCTGTAAAGTTTTTTTGTTAAATCAACAACTGTATCCTTACCATTTTCCAGTTTTTCCTGAAGTTGAGGATTTGTTTTAAGATCATTAATTAAATCGGTTGCCTTTGATGTCAGCTGATTCATTTCAGTTAAGAATTTTTCTTTCATTTCAACTGCTTTTTCAGAATCCTTGTTTTCATCATACCATGTTTTAAATTTATCAAATGCCTTATTAATTTCCTTAATCACATCTTCAATCACTTTTTTCACTTTAGAATCATCATTTTCATCTTCTAAAGTAATAATTTTATACTTTAATTCTTCTTGAATCTTTTCAATTTCTTTGTTTTCTTCCATGGTTTTCTCCTTATTGTGCATCTTCTGATGCAATCATTTCACTTGTTGGCACATCTTCATTTAAATCAACAGGCTCAGTAACCGTTTCTTCAGTATCTTTTTTATGAAGTGTATTCACGATCCATTCCTTGAGTGCAGTAATACTTTCATATAAAGATAGTGAAATACTCTTTAATGATTCTTTTGCGGATTCATGTACATAATCAATGCTTTTTGAGATTTCACATACAGTATTGAGCGGTATATCCAATTTTCGAAGCTGTAAATTAGCTTCATCCAATGTTTTTGTTGCACTTTTTAAAGCAGCAATTATATTTCTGACCATCAGAATCAGATAAATCAGAAGCACAACTCCCAAAAGCGGCAATACTTTCATACAGATATAACTGATCGATTCAAAAAATACCTCAAGATCCATGTTTTCACCTCTTTTTTAAATATACCCTATTTTGAAAATGATTTCAAGAGTGATGAAAACTTTTTACAAGATCTTTCCATTTATAAATATCTTTTGAACTCATAAACAGATAACAAACATCTTCATCACGACTTAATATTTTCGCATTTTCTTCATTTTCAATCATTACTTTACAATTTTCTATTTTAGCTGCCAAATCATATATATCAATATCAATACCGTCTTCCTTTTTCGCATTTTCAGGGAAAGGACAAAGAATAACTTCATCAGCTAAAGAAAGACTTTTTGCGAATTCATCCATAAAATGATAAATTCTTGAAAAACGATCCGGTTTAAATACCGCAACCAGTTTTTTATGAGGAAATTTAACTCTGGCTGCCTGAATTGTTAATTCAATTGCCGTAGGATGATGAGCGTAATCATCAATATAGACCTGACTTCCTTTTTCTTCTATGTTAAATCTTCTTTTTGCTCCACTAAAGCTTTTCATTTCTGAAAGTACTGTATCAAACGGAATGTTTTCACAATAAGCCAGTGCAATCACAGCCAATGTATTCCAGCATAGATGAATACCCACATACGGCAAAGTGAAATGTCCCCAGAACTGATGATGGATTTCCACATCAAAGCGCATTCCATTCTCATCTTCTTCAAAATTCAAAGCTCTGACATCATTTCCCTCATTAAGTCCATATGTTAAAACATTCCTTCCAAAGTCCATGCTTTGAATGTTTAAATCATCTCCGAAAACAATGACTTGTTTCTTTACCTGAGAGGCAAAATCGATAAAAGCACTTTTATAGTCATCAAGGTCTGAATAGTAATCAACATGATCCAAATCAATACTTGTGATAATTGCATAATCAGGATGATAAGCCATAAAATGACGCTGATATTCACAGGATTCCAGAACAAAATAATGAGCATTTTTTTCCATATCCCCACTGCCGTCACCAATCAGATATCCAGTTGGCTTTACAGCTGATAAAAGATGAGCCATCATACTGGTCGTTGTTGTTTTTCCATGCGTTCCGGCAATGGAAATAGATGTATATTGATCAACAAGTTTTCCAAGATATTCATGATAATAATAGACTTCACTGTTTTTTAATGTTTTTGCTTTTCTTACTTCCGGATTACTTTCATCAAAAGCATTTCCAATAATAATTAAGTCACCTTCATGAATATTCTTCTCATCAAAAGAGGTAATGGGAATATTTCTCTCTTCAAGCGGTTTTTGAGTAAAGATATATTTCTCAATATCACTTCCTTTAACCTCTTCCCCAAGATCATAAAGAATGCAAGCCAGCGAAGCCATGCCGCTTCCTTTAATTCCAATAAAATGTACCACACTGATTCCTTCTTTCTATTCTTTGATTTCAGTTGCATCGCCAAAAAGTGAAAACTGAACACAATCCTCATTTTCTTCCTCATTGGTTATGAGTTCTTCAATAGGAATATCGTTTTTCCAGTCATCATCCTCCATGAGCGGAACCATTTCTTTTTGATTCTTTTCAATTTTTTCAATAGCTTCTTTTTCATGTACAATCAGTTCAGCCTGTCCATACATTGGAGAAATAATGGTTCCTAATCCATCTTTCTTTTTTACTGGAGCTGATTCCATTTTAACATTTTCAACTGATTTCTTTGTATTGGAGCCAAACATTGGAGAAATAACAGAATTGATTTCAATGTCCTTTTCTTTTCTTTCACTGACACTGCGTTCACTCTTTTTTACTTTTATTTCTTCTTTTTTTGGTGCTTCTTCAATTTGAATATTGAAATCCTTTTTGATTGAAACTGGAGTTTCTTCAACGCTTTCTTTGATTATTTCCTCTGAATGCTCAGTTTTCTGATTTAGAGGTTTTTCACTCATAATATGATCAAGATCATTCACTTTTGTGAAATCAATTTTTTCTAATTTTTTTTCTTCTACTACAACTTCTTCTTCATCAAATAATAAATTTTTCAGCCATTCAAACATAGCTAGCCTCCTTATAGTTCGATTCCATCAAGAAATTCTTCAATTTCAGCACGAGTTTTTCTAAAACGACTGACAAAGCGAGCGATTTCTTTTTTGTTTTGATAAACAACAAAGGATGGAATACCTAACACATCCTGATCCAAACAAAGGTCATGAAATTGATCACGATCAACATATACAAAATCAAATTGCTGATGGGAGTCGATTATTTCCTGAAGAAATGGTTGAATATATTGGCAGTCAGGACACCATTGAGCACTAAAAATGAAACAGACTGGCTGAATCTGTGCATTCAGTTCATAGAACTGATCTTCACTTTCAAGATATCTCATGTTATTTTTCTCCTTTCTGATATAAATCTTCAAGCAAACCGTTATTTGGTAATTCCTCATTAAACTCATCCAAATCCTGCTTGATGGATTGAGAAGTACTCTTCAACGAATATTCTTCCACGACTTCTTTAGATTGATACTGCAATGATTTGGCCATTATAAACATTGAATGAATCAGCGGTTTAATTTGTACTCTTTTTAAAACAGCACTGAAATTAACATATTCCATATCTAAAAGAAGGAAATAGTTCTGCTTATCAAGCTGAATTATTTGACATGTATAGTCATGATAACTCCCATTACTTCCCTTAAATGTCCCGCTTGCTTCATAATACAAGTCACTGTTTCGATTTATTTGAATATCTTTTTGGGACTTAATAGCGTTATTTTGATAATAATCATGAACCACAACTTCATTTGGATTGAAATTTAACATTGTCTTTTATAAATAATGAACTTAACTGATTCGATTTGATACGTCCAACATCCTTAGGAAGATAATAGGAATATAGTGGCTTGCTCATGGTTGTATAATAAAGGGGTTCACTTACAGATGAGAGATTCAGTTCTTCAGTTATTTCTTTTTTAATGCCTGAATCACTGATTGAACATCCCATTAAACATAATAATGTGAAAAGCAACACCAGTTTTTTCATTTTACAGTCCTTTCTATTTACTGAAAACGCCGCGATAAATCGGTTGACCTTTTTTTATAAATTTTGCTTCATATTCGGTAATAACATCTTCATCATGTTCTTCTTTTCTAAAATCCAGATAAACTTCGTCCAGATGAAAACCACTGTTTTGAAATTCAATTAATGAAAATTCAAATAGTTGAGTATTATCCGTTTTCATGATAATTTTTCCGTCATCATCCAGAAGTTTTCGATAAACTTCTAAAAATTGATGATGAGAAAGACGGCGTTTCATATTTCTTTTTTTCGGCCACGGATCTGAGAAGTTCAAATGAATAACACTGAGTTCTTTTTCCTCAAACCATTCATCCAAATATTTTGCATCTGAACAGATAAAGCGACGTGATGGAAGATCATTACCTTCAACTTTTTTTAGTGCAAGAGCAGCAACAGAGGTATTGCGTTCAACACCAATCCATCCATACTCTGGATATTTTTCACTCATGCCTTTCCAATAGTCACCCTTACCGGATCCTATTTCTAAATGAATTTGATCGCGACCCAATAGTTCTTTCCATTTGCCCTTGTAATCTTGACAATTAACAACCAGAGCCGCTTGTTTTGGCAAATACTCTTCTGCCCATGGTAATTTTCTAACTCTCATATTAACTTGCCAGTTCCTCTAAAGCAGCAGCATAAATCGCAATGGCACTCATCATTTCATCCAGATTGATAGCTTCATCTGCAGCATGAGGACCACCAATGATCATATCAGTTTTTGCTGGATTTGGAAATTCAGGTCCAAAGGCCACACAATTAGGAAGTTTTTTCGCATAGGTTCCTCCCCCAATCGTAATGGCAGGTGTAAAATCATCATTTGAATATTGACGATATACTTTCATCAGCTTCTGAATGAATTCACTGTTTGGATTCAAAAATAACGGATCTGTATTATCAGTTTCAATAATTTCAAATGGAAGATGACTCTCTTGTAATACAGTTGTAAAGCCTTCTTTGATTTTCTCTTCATTTGTATCATTCGGATAGCGAATATCCAAAGTAATCTTTACAGATGATTCATCAGCTGAAATAATACCGGCATTTAGCGTTAATGGTCCCATATAAGCACCTTCAATACCCATTCCGGCACGCTCACCGCGTACATCCATCAATATCTGTGCAGTCTGACTTAATGCGTCAATATGATAAGCACAGCCTACAAAATTTAAAAGATGAAGTCCGGCATTGACTCCCTGCCATGGAATAGAAGCATGAGCAGATGTACCATTCACATAAAGATGTGCAAGATTCTCTTCATATTCAATTTTTCCTGTTAAGCCATGGCTTTTTAAATAAAATTCAAATTCTTTTTCATAATGAAAATCCTTGAGCAGAGCATCAGCTTTACCAATCACAACATTCATTCTTTCTCCGGCTTTCATACTGACAATCGGAGTATGCATGGATGAATGAATAACCATGCATAAGATTCCTTTTTCACCATAAATAACAGGGAAATTCGCATCAGGTGTAAAAGAAGCGACAGGAAGCTTTTCATGCTGAGTATAATAGCGCATGCACTGCATTCCACTTTCTTCATCACAGCCACAGATTAACTGAATTTTTTTATTGAGCTTAATATTGTTTTCTTTTAAAATTCGCATGGCTGTTAAAGCAGCCACCAGCGGACCTTTGTCATCTAAAACTCCACGTCCGAAAATATAACCATTTTTTTCTTCACAGCCTAGTGGATCATGGCTCCAGCCATCTCCAATCGGTACAATATCCAAATGAGCTAAAACACCAATTGATTCTTCTTGATCACCATATTCGATCACACAGGCATATCCATCCACATCACGAACATGAAATCCGGCTTTTTCTCCAATTTCCATTGCTTTATCTAAGGCCTGTCGGCACGCCTTGCCAAAAGGAGCATTTTTTTCTGCCGTAGAATCATCTCTTAAGGAAGGAATGCTGACAAGCTGTTTTAAATCTTCTTTAAACTGTTTTTCAAATTTTTTTGCTTCTGATTTGTAATCCATGTTAACACCTCTTCATTATTCTACCACATTTTCATAAATTTTCATCATTTTTTCATCTTATTCGATAATTTCATCAAATAAAAAAAGAGCAGATTTCTCTACTCTTCATGTTGTTGGTTTTTGATATATACTTCTCTTGGCTTACTGCCTCTGGAAGGCCCTACAATGCCTCTTTCTTCCATCATATCAATGAGCCTGGCAGCTCGCTGATAGCCAATACTGAATTTTCGCTGAATGAATGACGTACTGGCCTTTTGAGATTCAATAACAAAACGTTTTGCTTCTTCATAGAGTGGATCATCACCTTCTTCTTGATTTGAACCAATTGAATTTGGGATCAGCTGCAAACGAACAAAGGCATCATCAAATTTCGGTCTTCCCTGTTTCGAAACAAACTCACATACACGATTCACTTCTTCATCACTTACATAAACGCCTTGTACACGAATTGGACTCTGTTCACCAATCGGAATATACAGCATATCTCCCATTCCCAACAGCTTTTCAGCTCCCTGCTGATCAAGAATTGTCCTTGAATCTACAGCACTGGAAACAGCAAATGAAATTCTTGAAGGAATGTTTGATTTAATAAGACCTGTAATAACATCAACACTCGGTCGCTGTGTAGCTACAACCAGATGGATTCCGGCAGCACGAGCTAATTGAGTAATTCGCTGAATACTTGCTTCAACCTCTTTGGCAGCTACCAGCATCAAATCAGCGAGTTCATCTATAATTACAACAATCCAAGGAAGTTTTTCACGTCCTTCTTCTTTAAACTGTTCCACTTTTTCATTATACCCGGAAATATTTCGAACTCCTGCTTTAGAAAATAAATCATAGCGTCTTTCCATTTCTTCCACAATGATCTTCAAAGCAGCATTCGCTTCATCACCATCATTGATAATCGGACCTATCAAATGCGGAATATTCTGATAAGAAGAGAATTCAACTTTCTTCGGATCAATCAATAAAAGTTTAACTTCATCCGGACGAGCACGCA
>CAMEIZ010000077.1 GCA_945919165.1 uncultured Traorella sp. | reverse complement strand
CCTAAAACTTCAAAACGATCATTTTTTCTAAGTTCATCTTTGATTCGATTACAACCTTCATTATTATCATCTACTACATAAACACTCATTTTTTCTGACATAATAGTGTCCTCCTTCTTTTATTATACATAAGAAAAGACAATAGAAGTTAAGTGAGTGTCGAAGTAAATCAATAAAGACTGAAATAAGACAGTATTTATCTAATTTGTAAGAAATAAAGATGAAAAAAGCGACTTATTGTCGATTTAAGTCGCTTTGCTTCAACATCCATTCAATATATATACCATAACCATTTGATGGATTTGAACTTGAAACATGTGTAACTGCACCGATTAATTTACCATTCTGAACAATAGGTGAACCACTCATACCTTGTACAATTCCACCAGTTCTTTCTAGAGTATCTTGGTCTATCATATTAAATTCAAAGCTTTTTATATCCATCTCTTTCTGAAAGTATTTTTTTGTGATTTCAATTTTAATCGGTTCTATCTTTTGTTCCTCAATAACCGTATAAATATAGGCTTCTCCTAACTGGATTTCATTTTGATAAGCCGTAGATATCTTACGATTATTTAATTGCTTTGTAATTGTCCCATAGATGCCATATCGACTTACTGTTTCGATATTCCCTAACGGTTCATCGAAATGAATAAGAGCTTCTTTTTCTCCAACTCTGGAAACCTGCGCTTTTTGAATACTGATTACATTTGAAGAAAACAGAATGCCATCTTCTAAAAGAATGATTTGTTTCGTATCACTATCAATAATTTCATGCCCAAGAGAAGCAAAATGATCATTTTCCGGATCAATAAAAGTTAATGTACCGATTCCTGTAATTTCATCTTTCACAAATAAACCCGTTTTAATTTTTCCATTTTCTTTTACAACATCTAAATTTCTATGAATAGTTTTTCCATTTCTTAATATTGCACATGTAACAATTGAATCTACGTTTTTTTCAAGTATTTGATTTAATTCATCAATAGTTTCTATATTTTTTTCATTAATACTGATTAAAGTATCACCGCTTAGAATATCCCTTACCGCCGGATCATAAGTTTTTCCTTCATTTTCAAATTGATAGGTAGAAATAATTAAAAGGCCATCATAATGAAGTTCAATCCCTACACTTTCCCCACCTAAAAGTACATCTTTTGCTTGTGCATGAATTACAAATATAAAAAATGCCAATAATAATGAAAACATTTTCTTTCTCATAATAAAACCTCCTATATTAGTATAGGAGGCCTTTTCTAACTCATTCACCCCTGATTTTGGGCTATTTCATAAAGTTCTTCTGCAGCACTTAAAGCTGTTTGACTTAATGAATTTGAAGACATCATGGCTAACTCTGAAATAATTTCCTGATGTTGGAGCTGACGAATAATGGTATTAGTAGTTGAAACATTTTGTGTTTTTTCGACAATGAAATGAGCTTTAGCACAAGCTGCCACACTGGCTAAATGGGTAATGGCAAACAGTTGGTGACGTTTACTGATCTGCGACATTTTTTTACCGATCGCCAAAGCAACTTTTCCGCTGACCCCCGTATCGATTTCATCAAATATTAAAGTTTCAATTGATGTTAAATCACTAAAAACTGTTTTAAGTCCCAGCATGACTCTGGATAGCTCACCACCGCTGGCAACACTTGAGAGTGGTTTTAAAGGTTCACCGGGATTCATGGATATATAGAACTCAACTTTGTCGATTCCCTTTGAAGAAGGTGATGTTTCATCAAATCTCACTTCAAAACATGTTTTTTCAAGATACAAATCCTTGCATTCCTGAATAATTTCTTTTTCAAGCTCTTTTGCTTTCTTTTTTCTTAATAAGCTTAATTGAACAGCAGTTTTTTTGAAATCATCATATGCTTGATTCATTTTTGAAGTCAGCTGATCAATTACTTCCTGACGATTTTCAATTTTATTAATTCTTTCTTGAAATTCCTCTTTTTTTTCTAGTATTGCCGAAATACTGTTACCATATTTACGTTTTAAATTTGCAACGACATAAAGATATTCATTAATTTCGTTTAAATGATTTTCATCAAATTCCAAATGATCAAGTTGGTTATTGATCAAACTAGCAGCTTCTTCAATTTCAAAATAGCAGTTATTCAGTTTTTCATTTAGCTTGTCGACCCATTCAAATTCTTGAAGATCATTTAACAGATGAATCGCCTCATATAGGTTTTCCAAAGTTTTCTGACTGCCACAAATACATTCATAAGAACGATTTAATCGATCATTTAATTTCTCAAAATTATTTATCTGCTTAAGTTCCTTTTGATATGTGTCAAATTGTTCTTGACTCAGATGGGCTTTTTCGATTTCATTAACTTGATATTTCAGAAAATCAAGATCAAGATCATTATATTCATGATTCAAACAATCATCTAATTCTTTTTTTATCGTATCATAAACTTCATATTTTTGTTTGCATGCAGCTTGTAATTCATTTTCATGAAGATATTCATCAAGAAGTGATAAATGATAACGAGAATTCAATAAATACTGAGTATCATGTTGTGAATGAATATCAATGAGCTGCTGCATCATATTTTTGAGGATAGAAAGCGAAACACTGCGGCCATTGATTTTTACGCTGCTTTTTCCATCGGCTGTAATTTTACGAGTAACAATTAGTTCATCGTCAATCTCAATATCTAATTCATTGCACATTGTAAGAATCGGGTGTTGATCACTGACACAGAATACTCCTTCAATTAATGCATAGTCTTTATCATGAGTAACAAACCCAGCATTTGCTCTTTCCCCACATAATAAAGATATAGCATCAATAAGAAGACTTTTCCCTGCTCCGGTTTCAACTGTAAATACTGAAAATCCATCATGAAAATCTAAATGTAATTCATCAATCAGAATGAAATTTTTGACATAAATCTCTTTAAACATGATATTCCTTTCTACTTATCCTTATTTATTGTATCATTTTTTAGCTCATTTTCATAGAAAAAAAGCATTTTGTTCAATCACTTGAACGACATGCTTATTTACAAAGATTTATCACTTTTTTAGGATCATAATCATGATGAAGAAATTGTTTAGAAAAATATACAAAATATTCCTGATTTCCATCTTTACCCTTTGTTTTTGATAGTGTCATTCCAAAAACATGACAGTTTTGAGCAATCAGAAAATGATAGATATCCAATAAAACATTGATATGGACTTTTTTATCCTTAACAATGCCTCCTTTACCTACGAATTTCTTTCCTGCTTCAAATTGAGGTTTGATAAGAACGACAAATTCTGCTTGATTAAACAAGTGAATCAAATGAGGAAGCAGACTTTTAATGGAAACAAAGGAAACATCCATCACCACTAGATCAACATTTTGATCAAACATATCACTGGTTAAATCTAAAGCATTGGTGTTTTCCATGCTAACTAAACGATTATTATTTCGAAGTGAAAGATCCAGCTGTAATGTTCCCACGTCTATGGCATATACTTTTTTCGCATTTTGTTTAAGCACAACATCACTAAATCCACCAGTGCTGGCTCCTATATCGGCAACACATTTGTTTTCAGCCGTAATATGAAAATCGCGCAATGCTTCTACAAGCTTATAACCGCCTCTTGAGACATATTCTACATCTTTAGAAGATACAGTTACCACTTGATCAGAAACATCGTAAGAAGGCTTTAAAATAGCTTTATTGTTAACAAACACTCTTCCTTCTTTAATCATATCAGCAGCATAAGTTCTTGATTTTGCGAAACCATTTTCAAATAAATACAGATCAAGACGCATCAATCAGATCTCCAATCACATCAAAAAGATGATTTAAATCAATTCCCTCTGCCTTTCTTAATTCACTAACACTTCCATGAGTAACAAAGTGATCATCAATACCGATTCGTATTAATGGTACATGCTGAGAGGTGTCATTATAATATTCAAGAATAGCACTTGATAAACCGCCTGCTAAAATATCTGTTTCATAAACAATAACAGGTAATTTATTCTCAGCTATTTCATCTAGTTTTTGGGTATCCATTGGTTTAAAGAAACGGGCATTAATAATACCCAATGAAAGATGATTTGCTGCAGCTTTATGATAAATTGCATCAACATCACTTCCATAAGTAATTACATACAAATCAATCTTTTCATCAGTATCCAATTCTTCCCAAGTTCCTATTTCAATTTCACTCATCTCTTTTGTACATATTTCAACACTTCCCCTTGGATAGCGAATAGCAAAAGGATGATTTTGATGAAAAGCTGTGTATAACAGATTTTGCGCTTCATAAGCATCTTTAGGCTGAGAAAGAATCATATTTGGAAGACTTCTTAATAGCTGAATGTCAAAACAACCATGATGCGTCGCACCATCTTCTCCAACAAGTCCAGCACGGTCAATACCGATTACTACAGGTAAATCCATACGGCAAATATCATGATTAATCGGATCATATGCACGTTGAAGAAAACTTGAATAAATCGCCAGAAAAGGACGCTTACCTGCGCAGGCTAAACCATTTGCCAATATAGCGGCGTGATCTTCAGCAATACCACAGTCAATGATCCGATCACCAAACTGTTTCGCAAAACATTCCAGTTTACTTCCAGTCAGCATAGCCGGAGTAATAGCTAAAATATCATCATTTTCTTTTGCCAGCTTAGTAACACACATGGCAATCCATTCACTCCAGGAAACCACATTCTCAGGGAGCTTCGACAGCAATTCTCCAGTTCTGACATTGAAAGGAGAGATACCATGCCAATTTCCGCTTGTATCATTTTCCGCAAATGGGTAACCTTTACCTTTTTTTGTGCAAACATGAACAACTATTGGACCATGATGTTCCTTCGCGCTTTGCAAGGTAACAATCAATTGATGAAGGTTATGACCATCAATTGGTCCTAAATAATCCAGACCAAAATCTCCAAAAAAACTAGATTCAACAACACTTTTCTTAACAGAGTTTTTCATGTTGGAAATTGTGTTGTAAATAGGTTTCGTAGCATTATTTTTTAATAGCAGTTCACTTACATCTTTCTTAGTTTTCGTATAAAGACAACTCGTTCTCATCTTAGTCAAAGTCTCACTTAAAGCACCGACATTTTTAGAAATAGACATGCCATTATCGTTCAGCAAAATAATCATTCGACATTGTTTTTCTCCGATCGTATTAAGAGCTTCAAGTGATATTCCACTCATTAATGAAGCATCACCAACCACACTGATAACGTGATGGTTTTCATGATTATAATCTCTTGCCAAAGCAAATCCTAACGCTGCAGAAAGTGCAGTTGATGAGTGACCTGCTTCATAACAGTCATGAATGCTTTCACAGCGTTTCTGAAAGCCACTTAATCCATTATATTTTCGCAAAGTTGAAAACTGATTAGCTCTTCCGGTGAGTATCTTATGAACATAGCTCTGATGACCAACATCAAAAAGAATTTTATCATTCGGAGAATCAAAAACAACATGCATGGCAACACATAATTCAACAATTCCTAAATTACTTGCCAGATGTCCTCCGGTATGAGAAATATTTTCAATCAGAAAAGTGCGAATTTCTTCGCATAATTCATTAAGCTCATGTATTTGACAATTCTTTAGTTGACTGGGATCTTTTAATTCATTGATTTTCATAAAACTCCTTAATGATCACGATGTCGAATCTGATTGATTATATCCATAACAGGTTCGATCTGAATATTGCACATTTTAAGATCATTTTCAATTTCATCAAAATATTGCTGATAAAGCTTTTCAGCTTTTTTAAACCCTAATTCTGAAACAAAGGTACTTTTGTGGTTTTTCTCATCACTAAGAGATTTTCCCAATACCTGTGCAGTCGAAGAAACATCCAAACAATCATCCTGAATCTGAAAAGCCAAACCAAGCTTATAGCCAATTTTTCTCCATACTTCTTTGTCTGTTTTTTTCTCAGCAAGCAAACATCCGGATATCATAGCTAAAGAAAATAAACAACCGGTCTTTAAAATGTCGATCTTGCTGCACATTTGAACATCTGCTTGTTGTTCTTCACTGATCAAATCTAACATTTGACCAAGAATCATTCCATTAGCTCCAATGGCATTCACAAATTCACTTACAAGATCATTTTTAATCTCAGCACTGCAATCAGTTTTCATCAATAAACCAAAAGCTTCACTCAGCAATGCATCTCCTGCCAATAATGCAGTAGCTTCATCAAACTGACAATGACATGTCTTTTGTCCTCTTCTTAGATCATCATCATCCATGCATGGAAGATCATCATGTATTAATGAATAGGAATGGATCATTTCAATAGCTAAAGCACAATAGTCTCCTTTCGACTCATCTAAACCATAACCTTTTAAAACGCTGTAAATCATGCGCGGACGCAAACGTTTTGCCGGAGCACATAAAGAATAAAGCATGGCTTCTTTTACTCGCGACTGTTCTAAATGATCTAAAGAATGCTCAAGTTTTTCCTCAAAATTCATCATGTTTTTCACCTTCATAACTTTCTATTAACTGGCTCATTTTATTTTTGAAGGCAGAAAGCTGTTTATCACATTCATTGACTCGTTTCAAACCTTCTTCAAATAGAGTAATAGCTTCTTCAAGTTCGACATCATTCTTTTCCAGCTTTTCAAGTATTTCATCAATACGATTCATTGATTGTTTAAACGTCATTTTTTCACTCATGAATTTTCTCCTTTCCTGTTACCTTAGAATAAATGAAACCATCTGATACACGTGTCATTAATACATCATCATTTTGAACTTCATTTATAGAACTGATATATAAATCATCTACACGGGTTAAAGAATAACCTCTCATTAAAATCTTAAGCGGTGAGTAAGCATCAAGCAGTTTCAGCTTCTTTTGCATTTCATTTTTTTGAAAAAAACTTATGTTATCAGGAACCTTCAGTAATTCTTTTTTCTTATAATTTAACAATAACTCATTTTCCTGCAGTAATGTCGAAGATATATGAAAAAAAGACATTCTCTTTTTATTTAAATCATTAATGAGATTCAATAGATCATTTGCTTTGCTTTCAAGCTCATTTTTCTTGAGATCAAGATGAATCACATTATTTTCAATAAGCATAAATGGATTTTTTATATAAGCATTAGTTTTTACTTTATGAAGATGAGCTTCATTTTGTTCATAGAGTTGTAACAACTGTTTGATAAGCATCTTTTTCTTTTGATATAAGAGAACTTTCACTTCCTGCCAGTTTGGTGTGATAAGTTCTGCAGCAGCAGTAGGTGTTGCAGCTCTGGCATCACTGACATAATCAACAAGCGTTGTATCCGTCTCGTGTCCAACTCCGCTTACAATAGGTGTTTTTGCATGAAAGATACATTTAGCCAGTTCTTCATTATTAAATGCCCATAAGTCTTCAATTGATCCTCCGCCTCTGACTAAAAGAATCACATCATGATTCTTCTGATCCGCTTTTTGAATCGTTTGAATTAATTGTATAGCGGCATCATTTCCCTGAACCAAACTGGGATAAAAAGTAATTTTTGCCATAGGCCATCTTCTGGAAATGGTTGTTATGACATCACTTTTAGCTGCTCCTTCTTTTGCGGAAATCAGGGCAATATCAAATGGATACTGAGGAAGGCTCTTTTTATGAGCAGGATCGAAATATCCCATTTCATTCATTTTTCGTTTTAATTGTTCAAGTTGAAGATATAAATCTCCAATACCATCTAATTGTAAAGCATTTACATAAAGCTGTACATTACCACCCGGCTCATAAACACTAACTCTGCATTGAGCAATGACACGACTTCCTTCTTTTAAATCAAAATGAATCAATCGTGTATAATTTGAAAACATGACACAGTTCATTCTGGCTTTGTCATCCTTTAAAGTAAAATAATAATGTCCGCTTTTATGCTTCGTCAGATTGCTGATTTCACCTGTCACTAAAAGCTGATGCAGAATCTGATCATTGTCAATCTCATTTTTAATATAGCTGACAAGCTGAGAAACTTGCCAAACAGAATGCATCATAGCTGATCAAGCACTCCATTAATAAGCTTATAAGTATCTTCATCACAATATTTTTTTGATAGAGTAACGGCTTCATCAATTACAATGGCTTTGCTGGCAGTTTCAAAATCAATTTCAGCTGCTGCCATAAACAGAATCGCTTTCTCAATACATCCCAATCGATCAAATGTCCAATCATCTTTTAAATGTTCATTGATTTTATTAATATAGTAATCCTGATGTGCTACCGCATCGATCGTAACTGTATAAAGAAACGGATCGATTTGATTTCCTGCAAAATCATAAACAATGGATTTAATATCCCCATGAAGTAGAAAATACTGATAAAGGCATGTCATAGCATTTTCTCGTAACGTATGTCTGCTCATTGTCTTCCTCCAATTAATTATAGAATTAGAAAACACCCAAAAGGGTGTATCTTAGAAAATGAATCCGTTTATCCGAATGTCGATCAAATCCATTTTAACGCCAGTCATATGCAAAATTGAATTGTAGATCTTATCTTGAAGTCTTGAACAAACTTCATTCACATTCAGCTGATAATTGACTTTCAAGTCTACATTCAAAATAATAGCTTCATTTGAAATCTTACAGCTGACAGCATTTTTAAATCTTGCTGAATCAGGTATCATTTTACCTTCTTCATCCTGAATTTCAATACTTGCAATTGATTCAAATACTTTTTTGTTAATTGCGATTGATCCTAAATCGTTTGTTTTTCTTAAACAAATATATTCTTGTGCCATTCTTATCACCTTCGTCACTATTATACTTGAATCTGTTCATAACTTCAACTAAAAACTAATTCTATCGCCTGATTCGGTTTTATTTTCTCATAAATGATG
>CAMEIZ010000076.1 GCA_945919165.1 uncultured Traorella sp. | reverse complement strand
AAAACACATGCTCCTACTGATACCAACATAATCAATAGTGCCTGAATCAGATGAGCAGTGCCAAATTTACTTGCATAGTAGTACAGTGAAAAAGCATAAACGACTAAAAGCCCCGCTAATAATTCCAGCATGATGCGCTTTGTTGACTGCGCAGCACGATAATTCGGAGCTGGACTATAATTGAATTTCATCTTCACTCCCCCTATTTCTTTGCCGTCGCCATCATATAAGCACGTTTCGCACGACGAACATTTTCGGTTACTGCAATCTTAGAAGGGCAAACATAAGTACACATACCGCATTCAATACATTTGCCGACTTCCAGCTTGCCTAAACGATCCATATCCTTCAGTTTGGCAGCCTGATTGATTCTTACCGGCTGCAGACCGCTAGGACAGTGATCAGAACATTTACCGCATCTTAAACAAGCTACTTCATCAAGAGCTTTTTTCTCTAATACAGTAATGGCATTGTTCTGTCTTTCAACACTTACAGCATCTGTCGTAATTGTTCCACCCATCATAGGTCCGCCAAATGCTACAACAACATTGTCACTTGTGTAACCGCCACAAGCTTCTACAACATCATGAAAACTGCTTCCAACAGGTGCAATCACATTCTTCGGCTCTTTTACTGCATCACCGCTTACTGTCAGCATGCGGCTTACAATTGGTTCACCAGTCAACATTGCTTTACCAAACATATAAGCCGTTGTTGCATTGTTGACAACGCAGCCGATTTCTGCAGGAAGTCGATCATAACGTTTATGAGTCAATTCATATACCAGTGTTCTTTCCCAACCCATTGGATAAACATCAGGAACACTGACACAGCTGATATTCTTTTCTTCCTTCAGTTTTTCATTTACCATCTGAATCAATTCAGGGTGAGATTTTTTAATAGCAATCACGGTTTTCTTAGCTTCAGCCATTTTAGCCATTGCTTTCACACCCGTCAATATTGTTTCAAAATCAGTTTCTACAATTTTATAATCGCTGGTAATATAAGGTTCACATTCCACAGCATTAATAATCAGCATTTCTACATCTTTTGCAGATTTATATTTGATATAGCTTGGAAATCCAGCTCCTCCGCATCCAATAATTCCGGCATTCATCATGAAATCAACCAGTTCTTCTTTTGTTGCCTTTTCATAATCAATTGTCGGATTATCTTCCAACGTATTCTTTTTGTCATTTGAAATTACTACATGAGTAATTTTCTTTAAACTTTGATGCAGTTTTTCCTCAACAGCCTCAACACGACCGCTTACACTTGAAAAAACAGGCACTGTAAAAGGATTACTAAACTGGGCGATTTTCGTTCCAACTTTCACTTCATCCCCAGCTTGAACCAATATCTGTGGATTTGTATCTCTTCCGGCAAATAACGGTATTGCCACTTTATCAGGATTCAAAACCACGACTTCGCTATGTTCACTCAGTTCCTTATGCCCATTTAAATGAGTGCGCATAGGTCCTCTAAACAAAGACATTTCTTCACCTTCCTCTTTCTTTATACATGATATTTCCGATATCCATCTCATTATAACACAAAATATTCACGAAATAATACAATTTTCTCAACATTTGTTCATAATGGAAAAAAATCACAATTGTTTTTTTCAATTGTCAATTCTTTTTTTCTTAGATATAATAAATAACGGTGATATAGATGAAAAAAAAGTTGATTTTATTAATATGCTTAGCTCTTACTGCCTGTGCTCCAAAAGAAAAAACTTTATATTCAAAAGATACACTTCAGGCAGGATTTGACACAATTATTTCGATTAAACTGTATACAGAAAATCAAGAAGAATTCGATCAAGTCTTTTCAGAAGCTGCTTCTACATTTCTTTACTACAATAACCTTTTCGATAAATACAACAATTATGAAGGCATGAATAACATTAAAACAATTAATGATGCTGCTGGAAAAGAAAAAGTTGAAGTCGATCAGGAACTGATTGATTTACTGCTGCTGTCAAAAAAATACAGCGAATATTCCAATAATCAATTTGATATTACATTGGGACCTGTTTTATCTCTTTGGCATGATGTCCGCGAAAAAGCTGAAAATGGTGAAGATTATACACTTCCAAGTGATGAAGACTTAAAACAAGCAAAAGTCTGCACCGGATGGGATAAAGTTGAAATTGATGATGAAAACAATACTGTATATCTGAATCAGTCCTGTGCTTCTTTAGATGTCGGAGCCGTAGCTAAAGGCTATGCAACACAGATTATCAGTCAGATGCTGATTCAAAAAGGCTACGTGAACGGTTTTGTCAATGCCGGAGGTAACGTTTCAATTCTCGGAAGCAAAGCAAACGGAGATGCCTGGAAAAGCGGTATTCTGTCACCAACTCTGAACAATTCTCAAACCTCACTGGTACAGCTTGATCTAAGTGAAGAAGATGCTTTTGTTACCAGCGGTGACTATAATCAGATCATGCATCACATTATTGATCCTGATACACTCTATCCGGCACGTCATGCGAAAAGCGTCACGATTCTTACCAAAGATTCAGCTATTGCCGATATTCTTTCGACCACTCTTTTTACCATGACTTATGAAGAAGGCATGCAGCTGATCCAAACCATTAAAGAAAAAGAAAATATCAGTCTTGAAGTCGTATGGATTTATGACACCCCAGAAGAACTTGCCAACGCAAATGCTGTTGAATCAAATGGATTCTATATTGCTGCAACCCCCAATATTTCTGAAGTCATGACAGTTAAATAAAAAAACTGGACATGTAAATTTCATGTTAAAGATTGTTGACTATCGTGAATCCCAAACACATATTTATGAATTAAGTTAGATATATGGATGCTTCCCGTATTTTCAGGAAGCATCCTTTTTTTCTGAATTCTTTTATGATCAAAATAATCATAATAAAAGTGACCCCCTTAAGTCGATCTAACTTTTGGTGATCACTTCATCAGCCATTTTTTATTGTCAGCGATAATTTACTCGTTCAATCAGTGTTCCGTTAGGAGCATATATTTCCACAAAATCATTTGAAGCATCAATCCATAACTTTGCAGCCATAAAATTGGCATCCAACTCATTCCATGCGGTTTCACTTCCATCATTAAAGGCTGTTTCATAAGCTTCAAATGGATATACCTTGACCCACATTTCACCATCATAATTGGATAACACATTTTCTGAATATAAATATTTCGCCAATTCCTTGATATCTTCATTACTGATCGTTTCTAATTTCAAAGCATAATCAAAGATGGTATCATCTTCTTCATAATAATAGCTTTCAAACTCTGTTTCATATTTATAGTCATCGTTTCTTTCAAACAATTGTCCTTCATAAGTAAACTCACCATCTTCCACAAAATCCGAGCAACTGATCTCAGCACTTGCATAACCATAAGGAGCCAGTCCCTTCACACTTACCGCTACCGGGCACACCTTAAAATCAACTTTTCCTGTATAATAGTAATCCATATTATTAAACAGTGTCAAAACAACTTTTCCCTCGTCTTTTTTCTCATAATAAACATCAATTGCATCTGTTTCTTCAAAAACCTTTCGCGTTTCATCCTTTCCCAATGCATTTCCTAGAATTTTATCTACAATTTCATTATGTTTTTCATTGTAGTAATCCACTTCTACTGTTTCCTTTGAACTGCATCCTGCCAAGATGCATAACGCTAAAACAGCTAACCATTTTTTCATAAAGCTACCTCTCTTTTTAAAAATATATTATCATATTCAAACAAAATTTGAAAGATGGTTTTTATTACCTGTACAGACTGGCGGCATTTAAAATCAGAAGAAAGACTGTTCCGGTCTGAATCCAAAAAATAGTATAATCAAATATTCCATGAATCAGAACGGTCAAAACAAAACATAAAATCAATCCAAATAATTCAACATCAATTTTATGCAGATACAAATGAGTCACTTCTTTTACCACCGGCCAAGAAAAATATCCTGTTAACATCACTCCAACAATTCCAAATGATAGAAGTGGATCCAGATATACACTGTGACTGTGAGGTGCTAATGGGCCATGAAATTGATCAAATATCAGATAATATCCATTTGGTCCCAATCCAAACAGATAGTTCTCCTTAATACCTAATATAGCCGTTTTCCAAATATCTGTCCTGTCAAAAAAATACTCCAGAACATTATCAGCACGCGGAAATATCTGTGGATTGATTAAAACAGCAATAACGCCGCCTAAAATAATCAAACACATGACAATACTGGTCTTTTTACGTTTATTGATAAAAAACATCAAAGGAATTGTCACCAAAAAACTCAACCATCCGGCACGACAGCCTGTAAGATAAAGTGCAAAAAGATTACAGAGAATTGTCACCGTATAAAAAACAATACGACGAAGCGTCTTTGCATGAAGAATCTTATAAATACACATTAAAACCATAAATTGAATCATCATCGCATAAAAATTAGCATTGTAAAATGTCGAATTGATACGATCCTGAGGAGCATCCATGATAATCAGATCACTAAATGGATAATCCAAACGATTCACAATTTTCCAATACTCCATCAATCCCCATATAAAACAGCATATAGAAATCAGACAGCTGGCATCAATAATAAATGTAAGCAAACGATGATTGATATGTTTTCGATAATACAAAATAAAAACAGCAACAAAAAAAAGTCCCAAACATTGTGCTGCACCAAACAGATTCTGATGATAAAGTGACACAGCCAGAAAAAGAAAACAAAACAAAATCGCATATTTACCTCTTGGTGTTGCCTGAATCACTTCCGCTAACTGTCTGGTATAGATCAGATAAATCATCACTGCAACCATGGCAGCCAAAGAAACATAACTTGGAAGAAACAATGTTAAAACGACAAAAATAATAATATATTGGTCGTATGTATAACCTTTTAGCTTACGATTATAAAACGACTGTATGGATTCCATGAACTCCCTCCTTCATATCTTTTACCATTATATACAATTCCATTGACGAACGCAAAGAAAAAGACGCCAAGCGTCTTAATTCATATTAGTTTTTGCCCAATAGCTTAAACATGTTTTTCTTATATACTTCAACTCCAGGCTGATTGAAAGGATTCTGTTCATTCAGATAAGTTGTCATAGCAATCGCTCTAAAGAAGAAATAAGCCATATAGCCAAATGTATGAGCACTCATATCTGGAATTGTAATTTCAAGATTTGGAACATGACCGGTTTCAACATGAGCCTGAAGAGTTCCCAAACATGCCATCTGATTAACCCAATGAACACTCTTTCCGGCAAGATAATTCATACCGTCCAGGTTTTCTTCATCACTTGGGAATGTTAGATCCAGCGTTGGTTTTTCAACTTTGATCAGCGTTTCAAACAGACATTTTCTGCCATCCTGAATGAACTGGCCCATTGAATGCAAATCTGTTGAGAAGTTTACTGAACATGGCAGAATACCTGTTCCATTCTTTCCTTCGCTTTCACCAAACAGCTGTTTCCACCATTCGGCTACCATACTCATCTGTGTTTCATAAGAAACAAACATTTCTGCAACCTTACCCTGTTTTTCTAAAATTCGGCGGCAAACAGCATATTCATACGCAATATTCTTTGATAAATCAGCTGTATTAAAATCATTGTAAGCTTCTTTTGTACCATCCATCAAAGATTGAATATCAATACCTGCCACAGCTATCGGCAACAGTCCCACCGGAGTAATAACAGAGAATCGTCCTCCGATATCATCCGGAATGACAAATGTTTCATATCCCTCTTTATCTGCCAAAGCTTTTAAAGTTCCTTTTCTGGCATCAGTTGTCGCATAGATATATTCATTTGTTTTATCACCATATTTAGCTTCCATGTATTGTTTGATCAGACGGAAAGCCAGTGAAGTTTCCGTCGTTGTTCCTGACTTGGAAATAACGTTGCAGACAACTTCTTTTCCTTCGATATGTTTTAATACCTGAGCAATATAAGTAGAAGAGAATGTATTACCAATAAAAATAATTTCAGGCTTTTTATCAGCATAAATTCCATTTACCATTTCGATTACGGCACGAGCACCTAAATAAGAGCCTCCAATACCGCAAACTAAAAACACATCACACTTGTTTTGAATATCCTGTGCAGCTTTTACAATACGCTTGAATTCTTCTTGATCATAGTTGTTTGGCCATTCAACCCATCCAACATAATCATTTCCAAGTCCTGTCTTATTCATCAGCTGGTCATGATACTTGGTTACTAGATTCTGATAACTGTTAACATCTTCTTCTAAAAATGCGTTTTCACTACTGAATTTTAACATTCTGCTCCTCCTTATTCTGCATTTTTATCCATTCATCTAAATGGTCCTGCAATGTCTTAAAGCCAATAACCATCTTTGGTACACGATGATCTTTACAGCTTTTTGAACGATAACGATTTTTCGGTGCCAGTGCTTTTAAAGAAAGACGGCACTGATTTAAAACGGGATCTACATCCAGTATTTTCACTCTGACTCGTTCTCCAACATGCAGATACTGGGCAACATCTTTTACATACCCTTTTGATATTTCAGAAATGTGGATCAACCCTTTTTCGCCTCCATCCAGCTGGACAAATGCCCCATAAGGCTGAATACCGCTGACAATGCCTTCTCTGATTTCCCCGATTTTCGAATGCATGATCCACCTCCGCTTTTTTATTATACCACACTTCTATTTGATTTTTACTGAATTGATGACATTTTTATCAAGATCATAAATGATAAACTGATCATTCTCTAAAACAGCAAAGCTTGGTGCACTGTCAAGCTTCCGCAGACTGATGCTTCCCGGATTTAAGTATAAATAACCATTTTCTCTTTCACATACCGGTATGTGAATATGACCAAATAAAATCGCATCATTTTTTGATACCCATGGCAATCCTTCTTCATAAAGATGCCCATGCGTGATAAAAACTTTATATCCATCAAATGGTAATATCTGATAATCCGCCGTTATGGGAAATTGTAACACCATCTGATCAACTTCACTGTCACAGTTGCCGCGTACAGCCATTATTTTTTCCTTACGCTCATTTAAAAGGGCAGCTACACGCTTGGGATCATGACCCTCTGGAAGTGGGTTTCTTGGTCCATGATAAAGAATATCCCCTAAAAGAAGTAAATAATCACCGTCTTCATCAAAATATGCCAATACTTTTTCAAGATTGAGCGGACTCCCATGAATATCCGAAACAATATAATATTTCATTTCAATTCCTCCAAAATATCAAAAAGCTGATTCAAATCATCAATTTCACGATTTGCCTGAATTTGAGAATGATTGACTTGATGATGCGGATTGTACCAGACACTGAAAATATGACTCTGCATTGCTCCGCTGATGTCAGCACTCAGCGAATCTCCAATCATCAGCATTTCATCAAAACCCACACCACTGATTCTTGAAACAGCATCAAAGAATTCTTTTTTGGGCTTAGCATAACCAATTTCCTCTGAAATAAACAAATATGAAAAGTTTTCCATCATTCCGCTTTTAGCTAAACGGTTTCTTTGAACAGCACTAATACCATTAGTAGCAGCTGCCAACTGATATTCTTTCGCTATAGTCTCTACAATTCTTTTGGCATCCGGCAGTACAAAACATTGCTCAGCTAAATATCTGGGATAGATTTCTGCCATTTTTTTAGCATCACAGCTTCGATTTGTCTGTTTGAAAAAGTCTAAAAAGCGCAATACCTTGAGATCCTCCTTGCTGACCTCACCTCTTTCAAGTGCCTTCCAGTAACTCTCATTGATAGTTTCATATAAAGCATAATCATCTTCACTGCATGTCAATCCCATTTCCTTCATCGATTCCATAAACGCGATGCGTTCTCCGGCATGAAAATCCAGAAGCGTATCATCAATATCAAAACAGATTAAACGAATCATTAATACTTCTCCTTAAGTTTTGCGGCAACATTGTCACTGACAAAATGACTCAGTTCACCATGAAACATGGCAATTTCTTTCACAGTTGAACTGCTGACAAAAGAATATTCAGGCTTGCTTAAAAGAAACATTGTTTCAATTTTTTTCTCCAACATCATATTGGCAGTTGCAATCTGTACTTCATATTCATAATCAGAAGTAGCACGAATACCTCGAATCATGGCACAGACACCTAGTTTTTTAGCCATCTCAATCGTTAATCCGCTTCCAATCTCAACACGAACATTTGATAAATGTGAAATATCATGTTCAATCATTTCTTTGCGTTCATGTTCATCAAATAAAGCTTTTTTATGAGCATTTTCCATAATGACAACAATGACCTCATCAAAAAGCTGACTGCATCTTTCAATAACATCCAGATGTCCTTTCGTAATAGGATCAAATGATCCCGGTATCATGGCTTTTCTCATCGTACACTCCTTTTATAGTAAGATATTTTTGTAATACCGTAATTTTTTGTTTTGACACAGACATATGAGCCAATTCTTTCATTCAGCATATCTTCCTTTAAACTTTCAACAAGTAAATATCCATTGTCTGTGAGAAGATCCAGCTCACTGATTTTTTGTATCAGCTGTTCATTCTTTTGTTTTTTGTAAGGCGGGTCCAGATAAATCAAATCATATCTCTGATCAAGTGTTTCAAGATGAGTCAGAACATCTTCCTGATGAAGATGAATTTGTGATTCGATTTTAAAACGTTTAGCATTTCTTTTAATACATGCAATGGCATTGGGATCAATTTCAAAGATATCCGCTTCATCCATTCCCCGGCTGATTGCCTCAAAGGAAATGCTGCCGCTGCCTCCATAACAGTCTAAAATCCTTCCTCCATAAAAATAAGGTCCAATCGAAGAAAACACAGCTTCTTTAATTCGATCCGCTGTAGGACGTGTTAT
>CAMEIZ010000075.1 GCA_945919165.1 uncultured Traorella sp. | reverse complement strand
TAACGCCTGCAACTCATCCAGTTTCATCGTTACCGTTTTATTGGCATCCTCAACATATTGACCAGCCAGCCATTCACCACATTCTTCCATCATGCAGCCATGTTCATCAACATTGCAATGAACTGGAAGACCATATTTCATACCGATATTAAAGTCATCTGCACCAAATGCCGGAGCCGTATGAACACAGCCAGTACCTGCTTCATCAGTAACATGATCACCTAAAATCACTAATGTTTCACGGTCATAGAAAGGATGCTGACAAGTAATCATTTCAAGTTCTTTTCCTTTAAATGTTTTGATTACTTCCTTCTCAGTACATCCAAATTTATCACAAAGTTCATCAACTTTGCTTAAAAGCATGATTAAATTTCCTTTGTCTGTTTTTACTAAAGCATATTCTAAACGCTCATTCAGACAGATTGCATAGTTGCCAGGAATTGTCCATGGAGTTGTTGTCCAAATTACAAAAGCGTCTTCATTGGAAAGAATACCTTTTCCATCTTTCACCTGGAATTTAACAAAAATAGTTGGTGATTTGATATCTTTGTATTCAACTTCAGCTTCAGCCAAAGCACTTTCACTTGATGGAGACCAATAAACCGGTTTTAATCCCTTATAGATCAACCCATCCAGTGCCATTTTGGCAAAAATTTCAATCTGATGACCTTCATATTCTTTTTTCAATGTAATATAAGGGTGGTCATAATCTGCCACAGTCCCCAGTTTCTTCATCGTTTCCTTCTGACTGGCAACCTGTTTTAACGCATAGTCATAGCATAACTTTCTAAATTCTGTTAATGGCATTTTCTTACGATCATATCCCTGTTTCGTAATCGCCGTTTCAATTGGCAGACCATGAGTATCCCATCCTGGAATAAAAGGGGTCTGATAACCATCCATGTAATGAGAACGAATAATAACATCCTTTAAGATTTTATTCAGACCATGACCAATGTGAATATCTCCATTGGCATATGGAGGACCATCATGCAGCACGAAAGTTGGATAACCATCATGCTTTTTCAGCATTTTGTGATAGAGATCCTCTTCCTCCCATCTTTTTTGAAATAAAGGCTCTTTCTTTGGCAGATTTCCTCTCATTTCAAATTCCGTCTTTGGCATTCTCAATGTACTTTTGTAATCCATTTTTCTCTCCTCCTACATAAAAAAAGCGCCATCTAAGGACGCTTAACGTGGTACCACCTTAGTTCACAGCAAAACTGTGCACTCAGCTATTAACGCTAGCCACGGATCACACTACATATCGCATGATCTACTCCTAAGTGATATTCTTATAATTTTCATACTGCTTTGCACCCACCAGCAGCTCTCTTTAAATCCAACTATAAGACATGTCTTATTCAACGTATTTATTCATCCAGTAAACCTAAATTTACTTTAGAAGGAACTTCAAATTCCTTCAGTGCCTGGTCCAGCTTATCCAGTTCACAAATCATTCTTTGTTTGATTTCACCGGTTTCCTCACCCAGCTTATTCACTTCCACCAGAATCGCTCTGGCACTGGCCAATGCCTCCTTCACGATTACATCAGCATTATCGCTAGCAGTCTGAACGATGACATTTGCTTCCTTAAGCGCTATTCGTGCAATATCTTCAGCAGCTTTTTCCTTAATCCGTATCTCACCGGAAAGTGTTAAATACTTTTCTTTATACTGACTGCACTGTTTTTCAACTTCTTCAAGACGTGTACTGTAAAGTTCCAGTTTTTTTGTCAGAGTTTCAACTTCATGTTCCAGCTGACTGACTTTGTCATCCACCTGATAGCGATTATATCCGTTACGCATCGTTTCGAATTTCTGATCGCTCATGCTATCACCCCTAACAATAAATACCGATCTCAATGACCAAACGATCACTTTTCGTTGTTTTTACTATATCTTTAACTACAAAACGACCATATCCACGTATTGAAAGAATATAATCATTATGACACAGAAAATCCGTTTGTTCAAGACAAACATGATTCACTTTGACATTTTTTGCGTGAATCAAATTCTGTGCCTTTGCCCGTGAAAGATGAGTAATCGCACTGACAAGAGAATCAAGACGAAGATTGCTGACAATCACATGGACCAAACGAATATTTGCCTTTTTTTCAATCTTATCCGTGCTTTCTTCAAAAGAAACCTTACTGTGGCGGATTGAAGTACAGTTGTTTTTTACCGCATCCCCAATCGTCCCAGTAACAAAGACAATCACTTTATGATCATCTAATAGAATATCTCCAAAATGCTCACTTTTACATCCACAGTTATATAATGCGCCCATACAATCAGAATGAGTAACCTTATCATATTCAGATAATCTGGCACACAGCATGACAATATCAAAACCATCTTCATCACCGATTAAAGCTCGCTTACGTTCAGCATCCCGATAACCTCCGAAAAAAGACAGCGGGACACGATTGCCTGCTACCTTTTTTAATATCTCTTGTTGTGTTTCATCCAGAAAAGGTGTTAATATCGTTTTATATGTTCGTAAATGGCTTTCTATCTGATCTTCAAAGCGAAGCGCTAGATTCTCATTTCCTTTAAAATGAACAAGCCAGTTTCTATTCGCTTTCTGCATCGAGTTCAATCGATCCGCCTACACCAATACTTTTTGGTGCACATAAAATAATATTTGGTCCAATCTTTTGAATTGTTCCATCTAACGCAAAAATAACACCTGTTAAAAAATCAATCGTACGCTGAGCATAATCATGAGGTAAACGATGAAGATTCACGACACACGCTTTATTTTCCTTTAAGCGAATGGCTATCTCCTGAGCCTCTTCATAAGAACGGGGTTCAAATAAAACCATCTTTGCATCTATATGAGTATTGGCCATTGTTTTAGAACGAGGTTCTTCATATTTACTGATTGTCTCAACTTCATCTTCATCCAGGTATAATTCATCATCTGGACTGATAAAATCTTTTAATTTGTCTTTAATGCTCATAATAATTTCTCCTTGTGTTTTCATTATAACACAAATGACACTGTTTATCCGTTTAATTTCATAAAAACAAAAAAATAAAAGGCTTCAAATCCAATAATATCATTGGATTTAAAGCCCTGATTCATGATAATAATACTAACTAAATGGTAATTAAGCTTCCTGACGTTTTCTTAATGTACATAAAGCGATAAAACTACAAGCAGCTAAGAAACCATAACCAAAGATCCAGCTTGAATCTGCAGTTGAAGGACTGCCAGGTTCAGGTGTTGGTTCTGGAGTTGGTTCTGGCTGAGGAGCAGGTTTTTCGGTTACAAGAATCATGCTTGTACGTACTGTTCCATAGTCTTTTTCTGTAATTGTTCCATGTAAGAATTCAGAAATATATTTAATTAATAATTCATTATCAACGATTGTAGCATCCTTAAGAATTTCACTGCCCTTGAACATTGAATATCCATCGCCGCCGTTTTTCAGCATATAATCATGACTGGCAACTGTATAAACACGTTCAAGATCTAAAGGTTCGCCATTAACCATAACATTCTTAATGCGGTATTCTCCATCAACTTTTACGAATTCTTTTTGATCATTCTTCACAACACTGCTAGGCAAATATGAATGAAGTTCATAAGTGATTCCAGATACATGTAAGAATCCACCGCTTTCTCCCGGATAACTAGAAACTGACATTTCCAATGCATCTAAGATCTGCTGTCCTGTTGCCTTAATTAAAGTACCATTATTAGAGTATGGAAAAATGCTGATAACATCACCATAAGTGACAGGTCCTGCTTTAATTTCTTTACGGATTCCTCCACCATTCATTAAACCGATTTCAGCTCCCATGACATTCTTATAAGCATCAGCACATAAATCACCTAAATTAGTAGGCGTATTGCGGATAATACGAATAGATGGATCATTCAGATCCTGAGTATTCAAATAAATTTCAGATTTGAAGACTTCCTTATTCAGGATATCAGCAAATTCAGCATTCTTTTCAGCAATAGCTGCTGTCATAGCTTCATCATCTTTAACACCTAAAGTTGTTAAGTCTGCTTTTGAAACCAGCTTCGCTTCAGCACTCTTGTCTTCTTTAATAGTTAATTGACCAATATTCGCCATCTTAGTTCCAGTCTGAGCATGCAGCACAACATTACCATCTTTATCCTTTACTTCAGCACCATTGATCACAGAGTGAGAATGTCCATCAATATAGGCATTGATACCTGTTGTATTCGCAATGATTTCATTTGTCGTCCATGGAGAACTCTGTTCATCAATTCCAGTATGTCCAACTGCTACGACATAATCAGCACCAGCTTTAATTGCATCATCAACGGCAACCTGAACAGCTTCATATAAATCTTTTCCATTATTTCCCTGAGAGAAACTGTAAATATAGTTACCATCTTTATCCTGGAAATAAGCCGGAGTAGATTTTGTGAATGATTCAGGAGTTGTAATTCCCACAAAAGCAATATCCAAATCCCCTACTGTGATCATCTTATAGCTGTCAAACAGTTTTGTGCCATCCAAACGTTTAAAATTGCTGGAAATATAGCCAAATCCACCTTTTTCAGCCATATCAGCTAATTTTAAGAACTGTTCCATTCCATAATCGAATTCATGATTTCCAGGAATAGCTACGTCATAACCAGCCTTAGCCATCAATTCAGTAATTGTTTCGCCCTTTGTTAGACCTCCTAATGGTGCTCCTTGTACAGCATCACCAGCGTCAACCAAAATGACTTCCTTTCCTTCACTTTCCAGATAATTTATGTAGCCTACCAGGCCTGCCAAACCAACTGTCTTATCTCCGCTTTCAATACCGCAATGAACATCATTGGTAAACAAAACAACAACGTCTTTTGCTTCGGCATTTACCGGAACACTGTTTGGGCATAAAACAGCTAAAGCTGTAAACAGTGCGAGTACAATTGATCCGATACGGTTTTTACGCATAAAACGCTCCTTTCTGAAAGATAACTTTCTCTATCTAATTTGACTATATCATGACTTCGAGGTAAGTACAATTTGAAAATCAAGAAAGTGATGTAACCTCTTACATTTTCTTGCAAAATAATGTAAAATATTTACAAAATCAAAGCTGTAAAAAATTCATTTAATTTCAACTGCTGTTTTGACTTAATTATTATAGGAATAACATCATAGCTATTAATATCCAGCATGATTCAAAAACTTCCTTGATAAAGAAAAGTTCTTTCATTAAAAAAAACAGAAATTTTTTCAAATCTCTGATTTTTACGTATTTCTTTTCACCAAGATGACATCTATGCCAATATTGACAATACAGTCAACACTTATTTTTTCGCATTCAGGTTCAAAAAGAAAAGGACAGAAACGTGCGAATCCTCTTCTTTTCATACAAACTATGATACATATGATCTTTAAATCATGAGTTAAAATCGCATCACTGACAAATCCTATTTCTTTACCGTCTACCACACATATCACTCGTTTGCTCATCAGCTCACTTAATTTCATGACATCACCTGCTACAGTTTATGAAATATTCTGATTTTAGTTACTCAAAATTCTTCTTTAAACACTTTAAAGCACCTTTTTCTAATCGAGAAACCTGAGCTTGTGAAATTCCCATTTCTTTGGCAATTTCACTTTGTGTATAATCCAGATAATAACGTTTATTGAGAATATCCAGTTCTTTTTCACTCAGCTGTTTCATACTCATTCTAAGGGTGATCAAATTACTGATCAAACCAATTTCATCTTTGGTATCTGAAATTGTATCAACCAAACTCATTTCATCACCGTCTTTATTGTAAATCGGTTCGAAAATGGATAATACGCTTTGAAAAGAATCCATCGCTTCTATGACATCTTTGCTTTTCGCATGTGTCATTTCACATAAATATTCAATACTTGGTTCTTTAGAATACTCATGATAATAATCTTCTTTCAGTTTAAAACATTGATAAGCTAGATCTTTACAATTTCTAGAAACTCGAATCATTTGATTATCACGAAGATACCGTTTGATTTCTCCTAAGATCATCGGTACAGCATAAGTAGAAAAACGCACTTCATGTGATAAATCAAAATTCTCAATACTTTTGATTAAACCGATACAGCCTACCTGAAAAAGATCATCCATGTTATCACATCGATTTGCGAATCGCTGCACCATACTGAGAACCAACTTGAGATTTCCTCTTAGAAGCACTTCTTTATAACTTTCATCACCATTCTGTAATTGTATGAAGGCTTCTTTCATTTGAACATTGCTTAAAACTTCCAATTCCTGGGTGTTGACGTTACAGATATCAACCTTATATTTACTCATTCTTCACTTCCTTCAATAACATTTTTCCCTTGAAGCAAGTGAGTATTCAATCTTGATTTTCCTTAAATTGTAAACCCTATTTTTTCAACTGAAGCAGCTTCTGTTTCAATTGAATCAAAATCTTTTTTTCTAATCTTGAGATATAACTCTGAGAAATATTTAACTTATCCGCTATATCCTTTTGAGTTGCCTCATTTTCTCCAATGCCATACCTCATTTTTAAAATCATCTTATCTCTTTCATCTAAGGTATCAATTGCTTGAAGTAAAATACGGCGATTTTCATTTCTTTCAAATGCCAGCTCAACAAGATTGCTCTCAGTTCCGATAATATCACCTAAAAGCAGTTCATTGCCGTCATAATCAACATTGAGCGGTTCATCCAAAGAAATTTCTTTTCTTGATTTGCTTTTTTTTCGAAGAAACATCAGAATTTCATTTTCAATACATCGTGAAGCATATGTCACCAGTTTTATGTTTTTATCCGATTTATACGTATTGACGGCTTTGATCAGACCAATCGTTCCGATACTGATCAAATCCTCCATTTCACTGGATGATACATCATAACGCTTGGCAATGAATACTACCAGACGAAGATTATGAACAATGAGTTTTTTACGTGCTTCTTCATCATGATTCATCATTCTTTCAACACATTCTTTTTCTTCCTCGAGTTCTAAGGGTTTAGGAAGTCCTTCCCTGTTTTTAATAAAAAATGTTGTTTTTACATCTTTTGGAACAAATAAAAAATAATAGAGTTTTTTTATCAAATTCATAAAAGTCCTTTCATGTTTAAAAGTGCATCATATGGAAATTGGGCAGATAAACGGCAGCAGATTACCTTGATTTTTTTTCTGTTAATGATTATTTCTCCTGGAAATCCTTTTAACATTTCACATTGAGCAACACTGTCAATATCAAGATAAATCGGTTCTGTTTTGAATTTTTCATAGAGATTGTCTTTCACAAATATAATGGGAATGGTCTGATAACAAGCTAGGTTTCCGCTGTCGAGATAGCCTTTATAGGTATGGTGAAAAAGCCTGAAAAAAACAACAAAATCATGTTCACATAAAGCGTATTTTGCTTTATGTGTCATCATTTTATAGATCAGCAGCAAGATCATATCTGCCAGAAAAACAGATTTGATTTCAAAGACAAAGTACTGATGATTGTAAATGGTACCAAAAAAAAGATTCATATAAAGCACATGAAATAAAAAACGTGAAGCAATAAAAACCAGATAAGTAGATAAATAATAATAAAAGGCTAAGATAAAAATCAAAAATTCCATAACCCATATTACCCATGATGAATGTTCAATAAACAGAAAACTAGACAGAGTGCTGATAGAAAGACAAATTAAAACTGTTTTCCTATTTGAGAAACATTTATGGGTTATGATCAAAGCAAGTTTCAAAGAAAAAGCAAGAATCAAAAGATTATGAAGCAAGGTTATTTCCACATAACTTTCCATGATCACCCCCCTTATCACTCTATCAAAACAGATTCAAAGATTGTGTCAAACTTCATCGACAAAAACATGTCATAAATAAAGGAGCACCTATGTGCTCCTAGTTGCTTATCTTGGTTCTAAACCTCTGTCTTCCTTTGATGCTTTTTTATCATAAGCTGGATTATAAGCATAGTAATTCGCACAATCTAAATCACGACGCACGATTTCCAATGCTTCCCCAAAACGCTGATAATGAACAATTTCACGTTGACGTAAGAATTCAAGAGGACGTATGACATCATCATCAGTTGCAACACGAATCAGGTTTTCGTACATCGTTCTGGCTTTTTGCTCAGCAGCCATGTCTTCATGAAGATCCGTGATTGGATCACCTTTAGACTGAAAGTAATGAGACATAAACGGATCACCACTGGCACTTACTGGATACATACCCAATGTATGATCTGTATAGTAAGAGTTAAAGCCTGAATCTTTGATTTGCTGAGTTGTAAGATTTCTTGTCAATTGACGAATAATCGCACTGACAATTTCCATATGATTCATTTCTTCACTGCCAGTATGTTGTAATTCATCTTTTATTCCCACTCTTCTCATTGCATCGTACGTACGGTTCTCGTATACGGCGCTACATTCATACGTTGATAGTACTCAAGGGGATTCCAAACCTGTTCTTTCCTCTTTTCTTATGGCTAGTATATCGGCGCTAAGCAAGAAATTCACAACATTTCCGTTGGCTCGTTTGTACCACCCTAATCTTGAATTCGCAACTGAATATATCTGTTCATCACTAAATTGATAGGGTAATATTTCGTTTAGTCTTTGTAGATTCTTGTAAATTCTTAATGGCTTTTTCCATTGTTTAATAAGAATCACTCTGATTTTATGTTTTAGCCATTGCCCAAACTCATTTATGAATATTTTTATCTTTCTAACTTATTCGCATTTTTGGTAAAAGAAAAGCACTCGTTTGAGTGCTTAATCCCCATATAACTCTAATTCTTTTTTTAAGTCACCATTGTAAATTTCAATCGCTTCCCATCGACCACCTTCATATTCGTGTTCGTATGCAGCTTTTGGTTTTTTTGTTGGATATAAATAATCTTCTCCTTC
>CAMEIZ010000074.1 GCA_945919165.1 uncultured Traorella sp. | reverse complement strand
TTTCTATATTGCAATTCATATTCCTACTTTTTATTTCACTAAGAAAAATGATTGTAATTCAAGTCCAAGAGTAGTATAATTTCTCAGTTAAAAGTAGGTGAAGCCATGAATAAAGAAAAGATTATCAATTTAGCTGTTATCGCCCATGTCGATGCAGGGAAATCAACTCTTGTTGATGCATTTTTAAATCAATCACATGTATTTCGAAGCAATGAAGAAATTGTGGACTGCGTTATGGACAGCAATGATTTGGAACGAGAAAGAGGCATTACAATTTATTCCAAAAACTGTTCAATCAATTACAAAGATTACAAAATCAATATTGTTGACACACCAGGACATGCTGATTTTTCCAGTGAAGTAGAGCGAATCATTCAGACAGTCGATACCGTCATCCTTCTGGTAGACAGTGCCGAAGGTCCAATGCCGCAGACACGTTTTGTTTTATCTAAAGCTCTTGAAATGGGTTTAAGACCTATCCTCTTAATTAATAAGATTGACAAAAAAGACCAACGTGCTGAAGAAGTTGTAGATGAAGTTTATGATTTATTCTTAGATCTAAATGCAACTGATGAACAGCTTGATTTTCCAATTCTTTATGGTATTGCGAAAAAAGGTATCGTTGTCAGAAATCTGGATGAAGAAGGAGAAAGCATTGAACCGCTTTTTGAAACAATTCTTGAGCACACTGCTCCTTATCCGGATAAATCAGAAGAACCTTTGCAGCTTCAGATCTCTAATCTAGCTTATGATGAATATATCGGACGTTTAGGCATTGGCCGCTTATATTCAGGAACAATTTCAGAAGGGCAGACGATCACCGTATGTGATAGTGATGGAAAAACACGTAATAAACAGATTTCTCAAATTTTTGTATATAAGGGATTAAAACGTGTTGCCGTAAAAAAAGCAATGTGTGGAGATATCGTGGTAATCAGTGGTATTAGTGATATTTCAATTGGAGAAACACTCTGCAATCCTGATCATATTCTTCCGCTTCCAATGATTCACATAGAAGAACCAACACTTTCCATGAATTTCATTGTCAATAAATCACCTTTTGCCGGAAGAAGCGGAAAATATGTCACATCCCGCAATATCAAAGAACGTCTTGAAAAAGAATTGGAAGTTAATGTTGGCTTACGTGTTGAACCAACAGACAGTTCAGACTGTTTCAAGGTCAGTGGACGAGGTGAACTGCACA
Organism: uncultured Traorella sp.; assembly: GCA_945919165.1. GTDB lineage: Bacteria > Bacillota_I > Bacilli_A > Erysipelotrichales > Erysipelotrichaceae > Traorella. The sequence goes on along the minus strand of CAMEIZ010000074.1, from coordinate 7,693 downwards.
TCACTATTTTATTAGAGAATATGCGTCGTGAAGGTTATGAAGTTGCCGTCAGCAAACCTGAAGTTATGTTAAAAAGAGATGGCAAAGGCAGAATCGTTGAACCTGTTGAAGAAGTCATTGCGATTGCACCAATGGAATATCAGGGAACAATTATTAATAAATTAAATTTAAGAAAAGGCCAGATGGTGGATCTATCAGAAGAAAACGGATATTGCCGAATTGTATATAAAGCCCCAACAAGAGGACTTTTAGGATATCGCAGTGAATTCATTAACGATACTCGCGGCGAAGGTACGCTGGTTCGAAGAATTGATGGTTATGAACCATATAAAGGTGATATCATGCAGCGAGCAAATGGTGCAATGATTTCCACCGAAACCGGAAAAGCCATGACTTATGCCCTTTGGAACTTACAAGAAAGAGGTACGTTGTTTATTTCTCCTCAGACAGAAGTTTATGAAGGCATGATCGTAGGTATGAGCAACCGTGACAATGATTTGGAAGTGAATCCAATTAAAAATAAAAAGCTGACTGCAATTCGTTCAAGCGGAGCAGATGAAGCTATGAAGCTTACTCCTCCAAAAGTATTAACTCTGGAAAATGCAATCGAATTTATCAATGATGATGAGCTTGTAGAAATTACCCCGGATACGATTCGCTTAAGAAAAAAAGGTCTGACACCTTTTGAACGTAAACAAATGTATCGCAATCAGCTTAAAAATGACACTGAATAAAACGACTGATCAAAAGTCGTTTTTTTTTCAGATATTTTGAAAATGAATGGAATCTTTCTGTCATTTTTATATTTCTTGTGTTTTAATAGTATTAGCTGGAAAATAATAGGAGGAAGATATGAGTGTAATAAATATAGAACATTTGACACGAGATTATGGGGGAGGTAAAGGAATCTTTGATGTTACTTTTCAAGTAAATAAAGGAGAAGTGTTTGGCTTTTTAGGACCTAACGGAGCTGGAAAAACAACTACGATTCGTCATTTAATGGGTTTTATTAAACCAAAATCCGGACATTGTGAAATCAGTGATTTGGATTGCTGGAAGCAGCGTGAAATCATTCAAAAGAAATTAGGTTATATTCCAGGAGAAATCAGTTTTTTTGAAGATATGAGCGGATTGGAATATCTGCAATTTATAAATAACTATCGCGGAAATTGTTCAAACAGTCGTCAAAACGAATTAATTGAGCGCTTTGAACTTGATCCAAAAGGAAAAATTAAAAAAATGAGTAAAGGGATGAAACAGAAAGTTGGTATTGTAGCTGCCTTTATGCACGATCCTGAAATTCTAATTTTAGATGAGCCTACCAGCGGACTTGATCCGCTGATGCAAAGCCGCTTTATTCAGTTGATTGCTGAAGAAAAAAAGCGCGGAAAAACCATCCTTTTATCCAGTCACATGTTTGAAGAAGTTGAACGTACATGTGATCGCATCGGTATTATCCGTGATGGACAACTGGTCGCTGTTGATTTTGTTGAGGCTTTAAGAGAACGTCATATTCATCGCTATACCGTTCGTCTTCAAAGCGAAGAAATGGCACAAGCTTTTGCCAAAGATTTTAATGGAGTCTGTGAAGGGTTAAATGTAAATGTGAATGCGAAACAAAGTCTTGAAGAGATATTCATGCATTATTATGGAGGAAAAAAATGATGAATTGGACATTATATAAGCGTGAAATGAAAAAAAGCGTCAAACTTCTTGTTATTTTTGCCGCCATTATGACTCTTTATATTAGTGTTATCATCAGTATGTATGATCCTAAATTAATGGAAACACTGGATAGCTTTGTAGAAGTAATGCCTGAACTTATGGCTGCTGTTGGTATGAGTGCCGGAGCCACCACTCTTGTAGGTTTTATGATTTCTTACTTATATGGGTTTATTCTTCTTATTTTTCCAATGGTGTTTAGTATTTTAAGAGGTAATGGATTGATTTCAAAGTATGTAGAAAAAGGATCCATGATATCACTTGTTTCTGCTCCAGTTAAGCGTAAAACAATAGCTTTGACTCAGATGAGTGTTTTAATCAGCGGTGTTATGATTCTGATTCTTTATGCAACTGCTTTGGAATTTGGAGTTGCTCAAAGCAATTTTGCCGGAGAATTAGACCTATTCGATCTTCTTAAGCTGAATGGCGGCCTTTTATGCCTGCACTTGTTTATTGCCGGAATCTGTTTTCTTGCTTCCTGTATCTTCTCTGATACGAAATACAGCCTTGCATTTGGAGCCGGAATTCCCTTCTTTATGTATGTCCTTCAAATGCTTGCTAATGCCGGAGAAAAAGCTGAGTTCGTTAAATATTTTTCCTTATTTACGCTTTTTGATCCTTATGGAATTGCAGCTAATGAATGCAGTGCATGGATTGGTATTGCTGTTTTGCTCATTGGGGCAATTTTCTTATTTGGTTGCAGTATTTACATTTTTTGTGAAAAAGATCTGCATATTTAAAAATAATTAGAAACAGAAAGTCTGAAAAGATTTTCTTTTTTTTAGTTATAAATTTGATGTTTTTAAAAAAATCTATATTGAACCACCTGTGTGATACTCAATTTCCAATATGAGCATTTTCGTAATATTGTTCTGGATTTCTGTAAAAAAGATGGAATCAATTGATTTAGAATGGAAAAATAAAAGAATTTATTCTATAATAATGACATGGAAAAACACTTATTAGAAGGTAATATCTCTGTCAAAGCAGCCTTATTGGCAAAGCGAAGAACAGTCTATGAAATCCTTGTCGATGAAAACAAAAAAGATAAAGATACGAACTTCATTCTCAAACAAGCTGAACTGAATCATGTAACTGTTACCAAAGTAAAACGTGAAACAATTCATCAATTAGCATCCGGTACAACTCATGGTGGTATGATTGCCTATGTATCAGACAGAACCTATCAAACTATTGAAGATATCGAAAATCCCTTTTATGCCATTGTAGAAGGAATTGAAGATCCCTTTAATTTTGGGTATATATGCCGTAGTTTATATGCCGCAGGATGTGATGGCTTAATCGTACCGGAACGCAATTTTTCAATTGCTGCTTCTACTGTTACCAAAAGCTCAGCCGGTGCTAGTGAATATTTGAATATTATTCAATGCAGTGATATTCCCTCTTTAATTCTTTCACTTAAGAAAAAAGGTATTAAGCTTTATTGTGCCATGAGAAAAGATGCTATTCTTTATACGCAAGCTGATTATACAAAAGGCTGCATTCTTGCTTTGGGTGGAGAAAAACGCGGACTGTCCAAACAAATTCTCAAGCTTTCAGATCAAAACATCTATATTGGATATGCCAATGATTTTAAAAATGCACTAAATGGTGCCAGTGCTGCAAGTATCTTGGCCTTTGAAGTAGTAAGGCAGCGAAATTAATCGCTGCCTTTTATTAATATGATAAAAAATTTTTTAATAAATCCTATTTTGATTTTAGTCTGAATTATTAATTCGAAAGTAATTGTCCTGCAGGCTTTTTTTATATGATTTTCATGATTCCTTTTTCAATGTGATAAGACAGGATACTACTCGTTTGTCCTTTATTTGATCCACATGAAGATAAAACCTATCATAATCCAGATCAAATACACTGCCATCTTCTGGTATTTCCTGTAGATTCGAAAAAATAAAACCACCAAGCGTATCAAAATCTCCATCATCAGGTAAATATATACCAATTTTCTCTAATTCGGTAATTGCTGTATCACCTTGTACACGATAATTCATCTCATCAATCATAATAATATTTTCTTGTTCAAAAGTATCATATTCATCATATATATTTCCAACAATTTCTTCAAGAAGATCTTCCATCGTTATCAATCCGGCAGTTTCGCCATATTCATCTACAACTATTGCAATATGTACTTTCTTTTTCTGCATAGCAGAAAACAAATCGTCGGTATGGATACTATCCGGAACAAAAAATGCTTCCTTTACCAGTTCTTCCAATTTCTTATTCTGATTCAAGGCTTGATTCAAAAGAAAATCACGTGCATAAAGCACTCCAATTATATCATTCATGTCTTCATCAATTACAGGAAAACGCGACAAACCAGAATTCATAATCGTATTCATTATGGCTTCATTTGAATCATTTAGACGGATGTATACCATATCTAATGCATGAGTCATCACTTCTTTTACACTGGTATCATTAAATTCAAACACATGTTCAATCCACTCTTTTTCCTCTAAATCAATTGTTCCTTTTTCACCGCCTAGATCAACCATTAAACGAATCTCCTCTTCGCTAACATTTTCCTCTTCAGCGTTTGTGTTCATATGCATCATTTTTAATACTATGTTTACTGAAAAACTTAAAAACCAAACCATTGGTTTCATGATTTTACTAAGAAAAGAGATAATAATACTGCTGATTTTAGCAAATTCATAGCTTTTCTGCATGGCAATTCGTTTGGGTACTAATTCACCGAAAACTAATGTAAAGTAAGATAAAATAATGGTTACTGCAACCATAGCTATTGTATTGAGGACACTTAAAGGTAGAGCAGTCCATGAACATGTATAATATATAAAATTAACGATATAAACTGAAAAATTTTCGCTTGCAAAAGCACTTCCCAGAAATCCAGCAAGTGTTATCCCTATCTGAATTGTAGACAAGAAATCACTTGGTTGTTCAATCAGTGATAACATTCTGCTTGCAGCTTTGTCATGTTCCTCATCTAACTTTCTCAGTTTTGCGGTATTCAAAGAGAGAAGTGCAATCTCACTTCCAGCAAAAAAAGCATTCAAAAGAATTAATACAATCTGCAATATTATTTGATAGACAACAATATCCAAAAACACCACCTCTTCCACTATTATACACAAGTTTAGACATAGCACAACTTACAAAATCGATAGATTGTTCATCAATCTTTAAACATAAAAAAATCGCCCTAAGATATCTTATGGCGAATATTTACTGAATCATTATTTAATTTTATTTTCTTTTTTCTCTTTTCTTTCTTTCTAAAATCGTAGGATCTTCCAAATCTACATGATACACAAATTCAGGTGATTTAATACGGCATAGCAATGCATATAAACACATCACTAAAAGAAAAGCGCCGCCTAAGACAAAAATTAAATCCCATGGCTGACTTAAGGTAAGAATTGCAGAAAGATAGCTCATAAAAAATACCGCAAGCAATGAAAACACCAGCGAAACAGTCAGCTTGGAATGTACCAACAATACATTTTCACAGTGTTCACATTCACATCTTGCCTTAACATTCAAAATACGATAAGTAAATTTTTTGCCGCAATAGGGGCATGTGAGTTCAATATTGAATAGTTTTTTCATATTAATCCATAAACATATAGCCGCATAATATATACAGCATGCAAATAAAGAAGCCTCCTACACCGAAAAATGCCAAAGCGGTACTTAAAATTGGCAAGTAGAAAGCACCGAGTTCATACAGCAATAGAAAAATCGTAATCACTACCGATAAGACAATCTTCCAGACACTCATATGACGACGCGTTGTTTTATTCAATGCCATTCCAAAAGAGAATAACGCACAGACACGAATCAAAATCAATAAAGTATTCTGTACAGTTCCGCTGATATAAGTTGATACCAGCTGATAAAAAAGAGCACTGATTAAAATGATCAGCAGCGGATAACCAATATACTTAAAGTCTCTCATATTACTCCTCAATGACAACCTTCACCACGACATCGCCATTTTTCATATTGATAACAGCCTGCAAATTATCCGCTACTTGTCCAAACACCGTATGAACACCATCTAAATGAGGCTGAGGTTTGTGACAAATAAAGAACTGACAACATCCAGTATTTCTGCCTCGATGAGCCATTGACATTGTTCCTGCTACATGCTTATGAACATTCTTATCACATTCACATGGAATGGTATAACCTAAATCACCTGTCCCATTACCATAAGGACAGCCTCCCTGACTTACAAAGTCTTTAATAACGCGGTGGAAGGTTTTACCATCATAATAGCCTTCTTTTACAAGTTTTACAAAGTTATTCACCGTAATAGGTGCTTCATTTTCAAATAATTCAAACGGTATTACTTCACCGTTTTCCATCGTAATTTTTCCTTTAATCATATAAATCACTCCTAATGTTATTATTATAACATTTTTATGATCCTATTTCAAAACTTTCTTAATTCGTGTATAATGTTCATGATATCTTTGATATCAAATATTTAAAGTGAGGTAGTAAAGTGAATCCATTTGTCAGTATTATTCTTCCGTTATACAATGTAGAAAAATATCTTAAAAATTGTTTGTTATCCATTCAGAATCAAAACTATGATAACTTTGAAGTTATTTGTATCAATGATGGCAGCACTGACAAGAGTGCAGATATTTATAAAGAAACAGTGGGTAATGATCCTCGTTTTTCTTTATATGAACAAAAAAATCAAGGTCTTTCGTATGTGCGCAATCTTGGTATGAAGCTAGCAAAAGGTGATCTGATTACGTTTGTAGACAGCGATGATACCATTACACCTGATTATCTGATGGTCCTTGTCAAAGGTATTGTAGAACATGATTGTGATATTTCCATTGGGGCCCATAACATGATTTATTCTAAATTCACCCTGCCGGTAAAATTTCCAAAAAGCAGGATTATGACATCTCAACAGGCTTTATCATATTTAATGGCTGATTTTATGATCATGAATTATTCCTGGGCAAAATGTTATAAAAAAGAATTATGGGATGGAATTGAATTTCCTGTATCTCATTTATATGAGGATGTAGAAACTATCTATAAAACATTTCTGAAAGCTAAAAAAATCTATGTTTCAAATCAACCGATTTACAATTATGCAATTCGTCCGGGAAGTATTTCTCAATCCAAACTGGAAGGCCGTAATCGTCATTTAAAAAGAGCCTATATGAATCAGATGAACGGTATTGCCAAGATTTATCCAAAATTTAAAAAATTTGGTTATTTTAATTGTTTTAAAGCAGATATCATGTATTTTTATGATCAAATCATAATGCAAATAAAAAAGTAAAGCTTGAGCATTGCTCAAGCCTTTTTATTTATTTAATTCATAATAATCCATAATACCCTTTGCAATGGCAGAAGCCATCAAATCCTGGGTGTTTTTTTCACTCAGATAACGGGTATCTTTTGAATTTGATAAAAAACCCATCTCAACTATTACCGAAGGCACCTTGTTATAGGTTAAAAGATGTAAAACTCCGGTTTTGATTTCACGATTTGGCATATCTGGTGCCAGCTTAGCAAGCTGAGCATTGATCGCGTTTGCCAGATTGACTGAGTCGCTTTGAGTTTTATTCACATAAACCTCACTTCCGGAAATATTTTCACCGTCTTCTTCAGAAAAATTGCAATGAATGGATACTAAAGCCAATGCATTTGCCTTTTCAGCGATATCCAATCTTGTCTGCAGATCTTTAACATTATCACTAGGCCAGCTGACAGTGTCACTATCTCTTGTCATCACAATCTGAAAATTATTTTCTTCTAGAATATCCTTTACGAGTAGAGATATTTCTAAATTAATGTCTTTTTCTTTGATTTGTTGAGCACTTTGACTTCCTTCATCATAACCTCCATGCCCCGGATCTAATACTATCGTTACATTTTTTCGAGGATCTAACAAAGGATCAACAGCGTTATGATTTTCATTTTGATCTAGGAAAACCGGTTGAGGTTC
>CAMEIZ010000073.1 GCA_945919165.1 uncultured Traorella sp. | reverse complement strand
TCCATTCCATAACCAACTATTGTATCAATTAAATCATCATAAAACTTTAATCCTTCTTCACTTGGCTGTTCATCATCACCATTTGGAAAAATCCTTGCCCAGTTAATGGATGTTCTAAAACACTTCAAACCTAACTCATGCATAAGCTTTAAATCATCTTTATATGTATGATAAAAGTCAATTCCCTTTCTTTTAGGAAACTGAGTATCATCTTGAATAGCAAGCAGTTCCTGTAATCTTTTAGAAGTCATCTCAGAATCTTCATCACGTTTTCCAGCACGATTTAAATTTGGATTATGCCAGTCAACATCTGGAATTGAAATACCCTTGCCTCCCTCATTCCATGCGCCCTCACATTGATTGGCAGCTACTGCACCGCCCCATAAAAAATCATCTTTGAAACCCTTCATTATTTTCCTTCTTTCCATAATAGGCGAATGCCATGCAAAAGCATTCGCCTCAATTAAATCTAATGTAAACCTTTTAAATGAATTTCTGCCAATTCTCTTAATATTTCAATATTTGAAATGACAGTCATCAAGTGATCTTGTGCATGAACAACTAAAATCGAAAACATAGCATCATCTAGTTCTCCATTGGCTTCAGCTCTTAACAATTCAAATTGGCGTTTATGTGCTTCATTGATTGCTTGATCTGCTTTGTTCATTTTTTCTTCATATAGATCAGCATTTTTTTCCTTAGCAGCAGCTAGAGCTTCGAAAGCAAATGCTTTTGCTTCACCAGCATTTGCAATTATTTCAAAAGAAATCTCTTGTAGTTTAGTCATTGTATCCATACTAATAAACTATTCTTCTCCTTGTTCCTGAAGTAAGCAAGTCTTTTCATATCTCTTAAAGAAAGGCCAGAATACTAACCAGTCTAAAACAAACATGACAATTACCAATATTACTGCTCTCCAGTCCATAGTTGCAACAAATGCACCTATTGGAGCTGGTGTTGTACTAGTTAAGAAGATATAAGATTTATTAACTAAATTCATAGATGTAGCAAACCATCCTAAAATGATATTTACTGTAGGTGCCAGCATAAATGGAATAACTAATGTTGGATTTAAGAAAATAGGTAAACCAAAGATAACTGGTTCATTGATATTAAACAATGAAGGTATAATAGAAACCTTTCCAACAGAATTTAATTGTTTTGATTTACTTCTTAAGCACATTACACATAATGCCAGTGTTGATCCAGCTCCACCAATACAAGAATAATAAGCCCAGAATGATTGAGTATATACATTTGGCAAATCGCTTAAAGCAATTCCTGCTGCAGCAGCCTCAGCATTTTCAGCTAATGTTACCAACTGTAATGGATCCAAAAGTGGTCCTACTACTGTAGTAGGATGAATACCAAATCCTCCGAAAAGTAAGTTTTCGAAAGCTGTTAATAGTGTAACAGCAACAGAATTATTAACACCAAAAGAAATCAGGGTAAAGATATATGACCAAATTTCTGGAATCAATTTTCCAAAAGCAATTTGACAAATAACTGATAATGCATAAAATGCTAATAAAGCATACAAATACGGGAAAATTGTTGAGAAAGTATTTTCAATAACCTGTGGAACAGAAGGTGGCATATGAATTGTCCAACCTTTATCAACAGCCAATCTCATTATTTCAACAGATCCTAAAGCAATTAAAATAGCTAAGAAAATATTAACAGAACCTAAATTGCTATATGTGATGTCTCCACCAACAACAACTGGTGAACAAACCAATAAGAAAATTGAAGTTGAGCAAACAGCAAAGTTAATGGCATTCTTTTTATAATGCTGAGCTAAAGAATAAGCTACTACAAAACAAATCCATAAAGATAAAACACCAATAGTTGCTGCATAAGGCGGATATGTAAAATGTTTAAAATTACTAGATAAATACCACCATGCATTCATAAATGCATCGAAAAATCCTATTCCTGTAGAAGCAGTATCACTCCATGGACATTTAAAAATCAAAAAAGCGAAACCCCCGATAAAAGTAAATGGCAATGAGCTTACAACTCCATCTCGGATAGCTAAGAAATGTGGTTCCGTTCCAAAGAAAGTTGCTAAGGGTTGACACCATTCTTCAATTTTGTCAATAACAGACATTTTTTCTGTGTTTTCAGACATAATACTCTTTTCTCCTTTTTTTTATTTGTTTTTTTCATTCTCCCGAATCATGTTAAGTACAGCATTTCCATTACATCTGCCAAAATCGATTGCGGGAATGTTTAAAATTGTGATTCCAGGAATATCTTTACATAATTCCTGAATCATTTTTGTTTGAAATTTTACTTGTGGTGCAAGCAGAACATAATCATATTTTCCAAATTTTGTTTTTGCTTCAGAAACAGATAATGCTCCAATTTCCCAATCTTTTTCATTTTCCTTCAAATTATCACGCATGTTTTGCATTAGAATTGAAGTAGATGAACCACAAGCACAAACCAACAAAATATTCATATTACAATGACCTCCTAACCTGTAAACATCGCTGCTGATATTGCTTTTTGTTTACGGTTTCAGTATAACAAATTAAAAAAAAGGAAGTTGGAAATTGTCGTAACAACAATAGTGCAACCCCTTTCATTTTTAATAAATTTTTCCGTTTTTAATAACTCGAAATGAAATTGTTCTTCCTATTTCAGAACTTTTAATCGTTTTTTTGATTAAATCACAGCAAAAAGATTCATCTTCACATTCTGTTTCAAAAACCAAGGTAGTTTTTATAAATGAACCTTTTGGAACAAAACAGAATTTTGGGGACTCAATTTCCTCAACAATTTCAATTACTTTTGAATGCAGCGTTGGCATTACTCCTTCAACATTAATTTTCATAATTCCTCCATTTTTTTATATTGTATTGAAAATTTCGGTTTCATTCAATAAAAGTGAAGAAGATTTCCGAATTCATATGAAAAATCAATCATTTTTTACTTTTGACTTTTCTTTACTGATAATAAACTGTTTGAATAATTCATATATAACTGAAAACACAGGCAATCCAAATACTAATCCGGCAACACCAAATAATCCGCCGCCTATTGTAACAGCAAAAAGAACCCATAAAGCTGGTAATCCAACTGATGAACCTACTACATGAGAATAAATCAGATTGGATTCAAACTGCTGTAAAATGACCCCAAAGACAAGAAAAACAAGTCCTTGTATCGGATTAACAAAAGCAATGATTACAGCACCTAATCCAACACCCAAAATAGCTCCAAAAATTGGAATAATATTCGTAATACCAATAATGACTGAAACAATAGCAGCATATTCAAAACCTAAAATCTGACATCCAATATAACATAACACACCAATAATCACTGCTTCTATTCCCTGTCCAGTAATAAAGCTAGAAAAAGTCTGGAATACAAGATGAAGAATCTCTTTTGTTCTTGAATAATGCTTTTCATTAAACAAAGCTTTTGCGACACGTTCACATTGGTTAAGAAGCGTTTCTTTTGAAATCACAAGATAAACAGCAATTAATACAGCAAAAACAACATTTTTAATAGAACTGACAATTCCACCAACAACATTAATTAAAGCAGGAAGCGTAGACTTTAACATATCGACAATCTGACTGCTGAATTGACTGATTGCCGAAGTCATGCTCTCAACAAGATCTTCAGATAAACCAAGTTTCAAAGATAAATCACTTAAAATGCTTTCTGCCTGTGAAAGATATGTCTCATAATTATTCGCAAGCATCATAATATTATCAATGATCATAGGTAAGAAAATAGCAATCAAAGCAATGATAAATACACTCATACAAAGAAGTGTAAAAAGAGCTGCTACCAGTTTTCGTGTTTTTCCTGACAGATGATTCGGCAATTTTCGCATGAAAAAATTCATCGGAATATTGAAAACAAAAGCTAAAAACAGACCATAAATAAAAGGTTTTATCACAGTATAGATATTCATTATCACAATACTGAAAAAAGCATGATTGACAGCAATAAAAATCATGGCAATAATCAAAGCAATTACAATAAGTACTTCTTGAATCGTCGCTTCTCTGATTTTCTTTTTGAAATTCATAACATCATCCTTTCATTTTGTTCTTCTCAATTTTTCTTAGGAAAAAAAGTGCCAGTACAAAGATAATAATCGAAATCAGCTGAGAAGTTGAAAAAACACCCCAAAACCCACGTTCATCATTTCGTAAAAATTCTATGAAAAATCTAGCTAGACTGTAACATAACATATAGATAGCTAAAAGTATTCCCTGTTTAGGCTTTTTTGAAGCTATATATAAAAGAAAAGCTGCTAGAATCAAATCAAAAGCACTGCTGATTAATTGTGTGGGAATCAATTTTACGTGATTAGGAGCTATCAGAGAGTTCTGAAAAGCTATTCCATACCATGCATCTGTTTCTTTTCCATAACAGCAGCCAGCTAAAAAACAGCCAATTCTTCCGATTCCCTGTGCGAATGCCAAAGAAGGGACAAACAGTTCAAAATAATCCAAAAAAGAAAGATTCATGATTCGGCAGTAATAATAGCCTCCCATCACACCACCAATCAAACCTCCATATATGACAAATCCATTTTCTAAATCCAATAATATCATTGGATTTTCAAGAAAAGTTTTCCATTCAACAATCACATATAAGAGCTTAGCACCTATAATACAGCCAATCATGCAGGCAAAAAATAAATTCAATAATTGTTCACTGTCAAAACCCTTTTTTTCAGCTCTTTTTTCCGCAATCAGATAGCCGCTTAAAAGTCCTAAGGCAATCATTAAACCATATCCATGAACAGTGAAAGAACCTATTGAGAATAAATCATTCTTCATAAATATTCTCCTCAAGGATATCTTCTATAATAATATTGACACTTGTCTTACCTCTGTATTCATTGAGAGTACACTTTCCTATTAAATTCATATGATCCTTAATTTTATGTCCAAGTGATGATTTGAAAAGTAAAAACTCAAGTCCTGAAGAAGACACAGCCTTATAATACTTACCATTTGATAAAGATGTAATATTTTTAATTTGAAGATTATGAAAATAAAAGAGAATCTCTTCAAATCCATTACCAAAAGGTGCTAATTTCATATAATCCATCACACTCTGTATAGAAAGAGCTGATTCATCCACCCACTCACAAAGAGTTTCTTTTTCTTCATCTTGATAAATCATTTCATGTGATTCTAAATAGTCTAAAAAATCCTTCATATTCTCTTTTTTAAGACTGATACCAGCAGCTTGTGCGTGTCCCCCAAATGTTTTAAAAGATGAAAAATCTTTAAAATAGTCAATCAGATCAAATCCCTCAACGCTTCTCATACTGCCTTTAAATTCATTTTCCATCTCACATAAAACCGCAACTGGTCGATGAATGGAACCAGCAAGGCGTGAAGCAACCAATCCTACAATACCTTCATGGAATTCTGAATGAGCGATTACTTCAAATGGTTTGTTTTTGATTTCTCCATTCGCAATTTTTTCCATTTCCATCGTTTTTGTTTTCCGTAATTCATTAATCTGATTAATCTGAGCTGCAGCATTCATAATGGCATTCTGATCTTTCAGTAAAAGATAACGAACGGCATTATTGGCATTTACATGATCCGACATTCTTCCCAAACTATTAATCTTTGGAATAATAGTATAAGCCATCATTTTCATATCAAAAAGATCCTGAGGCCGATTCTTAAGAGCATGCAGTGCCGGTAAGCATCCTTGATTCAAATATTCAATTCCCTTACGGATAATTCTTCTGTTTTCATGTGTCACATCCATACAGTCAGCTATTGTAGCTAAACTGGCTAACGCAACAATTTCTCTGTCTTCAGGAATCAGGCAGCGTGCTATCTGTAAAGCCATTCCAGCTCCGCAGCATTTTTGAAAATCATCATCTTTTAAAAACGGATGAATAAAACAATCACAATGGATATCTTCTTCATGAAATGTATGATGATCCGTTAATATAAAACGCATGTTTTTTTCTTTTATCAGTTTCATAGCCTCAACTGCTCGAACACCATTATCAACACTGATCACATTTCTGTAACCTTTATCATAGGCTTTTGATATTGCCGAAAGGGATAGACCATACCCTTCTTCCATACGATCAGGGATATAGAAACCATACTGAATTCCAACAGCCTCAAAGGCACGGCATAATATGGCAGTTGCACAAATTCCATCACAGTCATAATCACCGCATATTAATATCTTTTCATTGTTTTTTTTGATATCCTTTAAAATATCAACACATATTTTCATATTCGTACAAAGAAGGGGATCTGAAAGCTCATCATTTTTAATCTTTAAAAGATCCTCTTCACTTAAATGATAGTGTTCCTTAACAATTTCGTTTAAATCAAAAATGTTGTTAGCTTGATGTATGTTATAGAGCATAGTGTCCTCCCTTTAAAAAAACATTCACATAGAATGTTCACTCATCAAATATTCAATATCATTCTCATCCATCATGCCTCCTTGTATAACTGCCTGAGTTGACAAATAAGCAACAATTTCATTTACATTAATCTTAAAAATATCATCGATTGCTTTTGAAATCGATTTAGGTTTCTGATTTTTCCATACGGTACCAAACAAAGTATCTCTGACATGTTTTTCCGTAATACTTTTTAAATCAGTACGCTGCAGTTGACTGGTTTTGATTGAAATCGCCAGTTCAATCTGATTCATACTGTTTGAATCCATAAATTCTTCACTCCATTCATACACTTATTATAAAGCATGTCCTACAAAAAGTGGAGAAAAAAATTGAAAAAAAAAATATTCCTGTCAACCATATTACTCGTATTAATTTCTTCAATCGCCAAAATACTCTCTTTTGCTGTTCGAATTTATCTGGGCCGAACAGCATGCATACCAGCAATGAATCTGTCTGCAGCTGCCATGCCGACACTTGTTTTCTTAATTGCATTAGCTCAGATTGGTATTCCCAGTGCATTAAGTAAATTAATTGCTCAAAGTATGAATCCTTTAAACAGTATACTTTCTGCGCTTATTATATCCTTAATCAATAATGTAATTTTGATTGGTTTATTTATGATCTTTATTCCTTTACTATCCGAAATGATGTTTCATCAATCTGATAATCATGCATTGCTTCAATCCATGATTTACATGATACCGATGGTAACCTTAAGCGGTATCTGCAAAGCGATTCTGCAAGGATTTCAGCATCACGAAGCAGCTTGTCTATCTCAAATCTTTGAGGAAATTTTTCGGCTTGTTTTTCTATGGATTGCTTTTTCATTTGAAATAAAAGATTCTTTAGAATTAGCCAGAATAGCTATGTTAAGTGTTTTTGTTGGTGAATGTGGTTCAACTCTTTTTATGCTGATATATATCATGTTAAAGAAAAACCCTTTTAAAAGACGTCAGCATGATTTAAAGCTGGAACATTTTATTGAAATTTTGTCATTATCAATTCCAATGACAGGTTCTCGTTTAATTGGTTCATTTACGTATTTTCTTGAACCAATTCTTTATTTTTCCTTTTCCAAATCAGCTGTTTTTGAAACTACTTATGGCAGCTTTAATGGCTATGTTATGCCTCTTATTACCATGAGCGGATTTATCAGCGTGACTCTGGCTAGTGCCCTTTTACCAACATTTGTCTATGAAAAAAAACACCATCATCTAGAACGTGCAAAAAAAATTTTTTATTTGATCTCAGTGATCTGTATTGTCATATCTATGTCCTGTGCTTTTGTCACCTTTTTCTTCAGTGAACAGATCTTATTTCTTTTTTATCATACAAAAGAAGGTACTCATTTATTAATGAGTGCCTCATTGCCTTTTATTTTCTATTCTCTTCAGCCAGTGCTCAGCAGTATATTACACGCACTAGATCAAAGCAAACAAGCTCTTATTGATACCATAGCTGGCTGTGTATTGCGTTTAGGTATCATTCTGGTTTGTACACCATTCATCCATGAACACTCATTACTATTGGCTATCATCTTAAGTATGCTTCTGACAACCTTTATGCATGCTTTTCGTGTTCACAAGGGGTTAAAGGCTCTAAATTCGTTTTCGTAATAAAACTGAATCCCTGCTTTGTATAAAGACATAAAAAAACCTGTTTTATGTTTTCAATTCCATTCTTTTTCATGCTTTCTAATATTTCTGATACAGAAAAACGTCCATCATGAATGTTGGCATGCTGAAGCTTACCATCTTGAATTAAAGGAAATGGATATTTCACTTTACAGTCATTCGTTTTCATGATGGTTAATTTACCATTCGTTTCCAAAATCGCAAAAGCTATTTCAGAAATACTGCCAATAGAGCTTTCTCTTATCTGCATCATTAAATCATCAATATTATAACGTTCTTTTTTCATGGCAGACTGATTGATTCTTCCATTATGTATCAGAATAGTAGGTTTCCCATCAATTAAATCACGAAACTTTTCAAATTTCATAATCAGATAAGCGACAATGATTTGCAAAGACGCTAAAGTAATCAAAGGAATCAAAGTTCGAAAGACGGTACCATCTTTTTCAGTAAGAGATAAAGCCAAAAGTTCACTCATAACAAGATAAATCACTATATCAAAAATACTGAGTTCTCCTACCTCACGTTTCCCCATAATTCTCAATGCAAGAATGATCATAAAATAGAAAAAAACACACTTAAAAATCAAATTTATATATTCATTCATAAATGTCCTTTCATTCACATAAATATAAGTGAGGTCTATATGAAAAAAAATCTACGATCACTAATCTTTACGCTTATCGTGTTGATTCTTTGTACGCTTTTAGTATCTATCTTTCTTTCCTGTTTATACTTTTTTAATTTCTTTTTATCTTCTTTGGCTTTGATTTCAAAAATTAGCGGTTTTTTAATTCTTATCATATGTGGTTTTCTGTTAGGGAAAAACATCAGAGAAAGAACATTTTTCTTTGCTCTTTTTTTTGCGATAATTGGATTTTTGATCTGTTTCATCTTTACACCAAAAAATTTGATCAGCATTTTGTTATTAGC
>CAMEIZ010000072.1 GCA_945919165.1 uncultured Traorella sp. | reverse complement strand
TTTGAGTGTGGAAGTACAACAGAATGTTAGAAAGCACTTTAAGGAAAAAGTATATCGAAACTATATTCCAAGAAATGTCAGATTGTCTGAAAGTCCATCCTATGGACAAACGATTTTTGAATATGATGTTCGTTGTGACGGAGCAAAGGCATATGCCGGTTTGGCAAGTGAAGTTGTGAAGATGAATCAGAAGGAGGAATCATAATGGCAAAGAAAAAGGCATTGGGTCAGGGAATCGAAAGAGCTGCCCAGGGACTGGATGCCATCTTTGGTGATGATATTTCAGCTCTTTTAGAAGGCATTCAGCATGGTGAAGTGGATACCGGCAATCAGGCTACTGAGATACTATTAGATGATATCAAGCCAAATCCTTATCAGCCTAGAAAACAATTTGATGAGAAAAAATTGCAGGAGTTGGCTGATTCCATTGCCATCCACGGTGTATTTACACCTATCTTAGTCAAAAAAGCAGTAAAAGGTTATGAGCTAGTGGCCGGCGAGAGAAGACTTCGTGCCAGCCGTTTAGCTTCTAAGACAACAATTCCTGCAATCGTGGTTGATTTTGATGATCAAATGATGATGGAAATTGCTTTATTAGAAAATGTTCAGCGTGAAGACCTTAATGCGATTGAAGAAGCTATGGGCTATCAGAAAATCATTGAAAAGCTGAATATGACTCAAGAAGAATTGGCAAAACGAATTGGGAAAAGTCGTGAGCATGTGACAAACATGCTGAGACTTTTAAAACTGTCAAATGAAATTCAACAGATGGTTTTAGATCAGCAGCTGACAATGGGCCATGTTCGTGCCTTATTAGCTGTTGAAAATGAAGAAGATCGTCTTCTTTTAGCCAAACAGGCCATTCAGGAAAAATTAAGTGTACGTAAAGTTGAAGAGCTGGCAAGAAAACTTCATGAACCAAAAAAACAAAAAACCGAAAAAGCCGTAGATCCAATCTACCAAGAACTTGCACATCGTCTAGAAGATAAATTTCAGACAAAAACAACAATTGATGATAAACAAATCGTCATCCGATATCATGGAGTAGAGGATTTGAATCGAATTTTAGAAATTCTGGGCTGTTTAGATGAAACATTTTGAAATCACAAATCGTATCGTATATAATAAATGAAAGGGTGTGATAAAGTGAAACAGAAAAATTTATTTTCAAGATTCATGGCTTCATTAACAGATCTTACGGTAACAATGCTTCCGATTTTGGTTTGGGATCTAGTGATTCTTATCGTTCTGGCGGGTTTTTTACCATCCAGTGTGATGACTTTTTTAGATAAGGTTGTTAATTATGTGATTATTGTTTCTTTCTGTGTGACCAATCCTTTCATAACATTCGTATATGGAAAGACTTTGGGCCAGGCTATTTTTGATATCGGTATTGTAGATGCCAGTGGAAAAAAGGCCAGTGTTTTACAGCTGATTCTTAGAGAATTTCTTGGTGGAATCTTTATTTTAGGCTGCTACTTCATTTATCATGGATTTGGTATTCTTATTTATTTGTTGTTGAATCTGATTGTTATTTTGTCGAATAAGCGTTCAAGAGGCATTGCAGACTTTATTACTCGAACCAAAGTAATCAGTCTTTCAATGGATGATGTAAAAGAAGCCAAAAAAAAACCCGAAGAAGATACAAAAGAAGAGTTGCCCGTTTTTAAAAAAAGTGACAGTTTTTATCATTATGATTTGCATGTTCATTCCAAGCATTCCTTAGAAGGAGTGGATACGGTAGAGGAACTTTTCCAAAAGGCTAAAAAACTGGGAATTGAAGTATTGAGTATTACAGATATTAATAGTGTGAAAGCCAATTATGAAGCAGATGTATTAAGCGCACCATATGGAATTACCTATATTCCGGGTATTGAATTTAAGTGTGAATATAAGGGTTATCCTATTACCATTCTTGGTTATAATATTGATTATAAGGATGTTGAATATGTTGAACTTGAAAATGAATACTTAAAAGTTCAGCGTACAGCAACTGCCAAACGTTTTAAACTGTTTCAAAAAGTCAGTGGTATTGATATGAATATAAGCCGATTAGTTTCTCAGACAACAAGCGGGATTGTCAGTGCAGAAATGATCGTAGAAGAAGTGATGAACAATCCTTTATATTCTGATTTGGAATTTTTAAAACCATATCGGGAAAAAGGAGCCAATTATTTATATCGGGATTATTTTGATGTTGATAAGCCATGCTATGTAAAGATGCCGTTATTGGATTTATGTGATGTGATTGAACTAATCAAAAAAACAAATGGAACGTCAGTTTTAGCTTATCCTATTCGTAGTCTTGGTAAGGATGATGAGTTGATCAAAGAAATACTTGAAGCCGGTGTAGATGGATTGGAAGTCTTTTCACCTTATCATGATGAGGATGAAATTCAGCATTGTCTTGAAATAGTAAAAGATGTGAAATGTTTTGTCAGCTGTGGGTCAGATTATTATGGTGAAAACGAGCGTATGATTGAGATAGGAGATTCAAAAGCTGGCATGAAATATGAAAAACTGCTGAGAATCATGATCGATCGCAGTTTAAAAAAGATTGAAAAGAAGGCTTAAATCGCCTATAATAATAAAAAAGGTAGAGATGAAGAGAGTAGTTTACTTCTGAAGCATAGAGATCAGATGGTTGGTGAAAATCTGAGTGAAGAAATAAATGAAGATGGCTTCTGAACTGCTTCCCTGAATCATGAGGGGAAGACGTGACACGCGTTAAGTGATGAAGGTGCATTTGCACAAATAAAGGTGGTACCGCGAGATTTCGTCCTTTGGCGAAATCTTTTATTTTATAAGGAGGAAAAACTATGTGTGAGAAATGTGAGAAGAAACCTTACTATATTACAACCGCAATTGCGTATACATCAGGAAGACCACATATTGGAAATACGTATGAGATCATTTTAAGTGATGCGATAGCTCGATATAAAAGAGCTCAGGGCTATGACGTATTTTTTCAAACCGGAACAGATGAACATGGTCAGAAAATTGAAGAAAAAGCAAAAGCATTGGGTATTACACCCAAACAGTTTGTAGATGATGTTGCAGGAAAAATCAAAGCCAATTGGGATTTGATGAATACAAGCTATGATAAGTTCATTCGTACAACGGATGAAGATCATGAAAAGCAGGTACAGAAAATCTTTAAGAAACTTTATGAACAGGGTGATATTTATAAATCAAGTTATGAAGGCTTGTATTGTACACCATGCGAATCATTCTGGACTGAATCACAGTTAGTTGATGGCAAGTGCCCTGATTGCGGACGTCCAGTTCAAAAAGCAAGTGAAGAAGCTTATTTTTTCCGTTTAAGCAAATATGCGGATCGTCTGGTTGACTACTATAACGAGCATCCGGATTTCATTCAGCCAGAATCAAGAAAGAATGAAATGATCAATAACTTTATTAAACCGGGTTTACAAGATCTTTGTGTTTCACGTACGTCATTCAAATGGGGAGTTCCTGTAGATTTTGATCCAAAACATGTGGTTTATGTTTGGATTGATGCTCTCAGCAACTATATTACAGGTCTTGGTTATGATGTGGATGGTAATCATGGCGAAAAGTATAAGAAATACTGGCCGGCTGACATCCATATTATTGGAAAAGATATCGTTCGTTTCCATACTATTTACTGGCCAATTATGCTGATGGCATTGGATGTTCCTCTTCCAAAGAAGGTATTTGGTCACCCTTGGCTTTTGATTGGTGACGGCAAAATGAGCAAATCCAAAGGAAATGTTATTTATGCGGAAGATCTGGTCAATTATTTTGGTGTGGATGCCGTACGTTCTTTGTGTTTGCATGAAATGCCGTTTGCTCAGGATGGTTCCATTACCTGGGAACTCATGATTGAAAGAACGAATTCAGATTTAGCCAATGTTTTAGGAAATCTGGTAAAAAGAACAATTTCAATGAGTAATAAGTACTTCAATGGTACAGTTAATAATCCAGGATGCAGGGAAGCTGTTGATGAAGAATTGATTTCTTTAGCCTTGGCAACACCAAAGAAAGTGGAAGAAAAAATGGAACAGGTTCGTGTTGGAGATGCCGTAGAAGAGATCTTTACCCTTCTGAAGCGCTGCAACAAATATATTGATGAAACAGCTCCTTGGACTTTAGCCAAAGATGAGGAAAAACATGATCGTCTGGCAACGGTAATGTACAATTTGTTAGAAGGCATTCGTTTCGCAGCCGTATTACTGCAATCCTTTATACCTGAAACAGCTGAAAAGATCTTAAATCAACTGAACACACCAGAAAGAACATTAGAAAGTCTGGAAAGCTTTGGACACTTAAATACGGATAAGGTTGTCGAGAATCCTGAAATCTTGTTTGCCCGCATTGATGAAAAAGCCATGATGGAAAGAATTGAATCAGATTTGGCGGCAAAACAGAAACCTGTTGAAGTAAAGAAAGAAGAAAAAGAAGAGAAAAATGAAATAACTTTTGAGGATTTTTCAAAAATCGAATTAAAAGTTGGCGAAGTGCTCAAATGTGAAAAACATCCAAAGGCAGACAAGCTGTTAGTATCTCAGATTGACTGCGGACATGGAGATGTGCGTCAAATTGTCAGCGGCATTGCAACACACTTTACACCTGAAGACATGGTTGGCAAAAAAGTGATTGTTGTGACCAATCTAAAACCAGCTAAGCTAAGAGGAGTAGAAAGTCAGGGAATGATCCTTGTTGGTGAAACGCCTAATGATGAAGAACTTGCCTTGGCATTATGTGAATTGCCAAATGGAAGCATTGTAAGATAAGAGTCCAGAACAGGACTCTTTTTTCATTTCAGATAGGGGAAAGTGGAGAACATTTATTTATGAAATAATAAACTATTGTATGAAAACGATGAATATCATTCTTGTGATGATTCTTATTATAAACAGTATGGAACTGAAAAAACGTGAAAAAAATAAAGAATTTTTATTACCTTTATTATTTGGTATGTTTTTTTTAATTTTGAATATGAATAAAGCTCATCCGATAATGATAAAAATAAACATTTTTTTCGGTTTAAGTGGTATCATGTTCATCCTTTTACAGATAAAAACGCAATGTAAGAAAAAAATACCTTATTCTGCACCTCTAATAGTATTAGGGTGTGGCTTGCTGGAAGGTAAAAGAATTTCACCGATGTTGATGAAACGCTGTGATACAGCATTTGAAATGCATAATTGCTATGGTTTGAAGATAATCGTATGTGGTGGCAGAGGAAAAGATGAAACCATCAGCGAAGCTGAAGCCATGAAAGACTATTTAATAAAAAAAGGAATGAAACAGGAAGAGATTCAAATGGAAGATAATTCTATCAATACAAAGGAAAATTTATTGTTTGCCTATGAAAAAGCACAAAGCAGTATGAATGTTATAAGTTCAGATTTTCATATGATGCGCGTAAAGATTATCGCAAGACGTCTACATCTTTCAATTCGTTGCTTTTCATCAAAAAGCGCATATTATTACAAACTCTATGCTTATTTAAGGGAATATTTAGCTTTTTTATGGTTGAATCGATTTGGTTGGCTGGTTTTCCTTTTGATTCTTTTTTTTCTTCTGTAAAAGTGATATGATAAAGAACACGAGGTGATTTTATGGTAGATGTAATTGTATTAGGAGGAGGACATGCCGGCGTTGAAGCAGCCCTGGCATGTGCAAGAATGAATCAGAAGACACTTTTGTGTACGATGCATATCGATATGATTGCATCGATGCCATGTAATCCAAGTGTTGGAGGTCCCGCAAAAGGGATCGTTGTGCGTGAAATTGATGCTCTTGGCGGTGAGATGGGGAAAGCTAGTGATAAAACAGCCTTACAGCTGAAAATGCTTAATACCAACAAGGGACCGGGTGTACAATCATTGAGAGTTCAATCTGATAAGCTGGCATATAAGAAATATATGCAGAATGTCTGTCTCAATACACCAAACTTAAGTGTTAAAGAATGTATTGTTGAAAAGATCAATTTTGAAAATAAGAAAGTTACAGGAATTACGCTTCAGGATGGCAGTGTGATTCTCTGTAAAGCTCTCATTCTAACAAGCGGAACATTCATGAGCAGCAATGTTTTGGTAGGCCATACATCTGTGGAATCAGGTCCGGATGATGAACCAACAACAAAAAATCTATCAGAAAGTCTTCGAGAACAGGGAATCAGAACATTTCGATTAAAAACAGGAACACCGGCAAGAATTTATACGGACAGTATTGATTTTTCAAAGACTGAAATTCAACCGGGAAGTGAAGACTTTGTCTGCTTCTCCTATGATACTAAACCAGAAGATGTTCTTTCTTATGAAAATCAGTGGGTGTGTCATTTGACCTACACCAATCAGTTAACGCATCAGATTATTCAGGACAACTTAGGGAAAAGTGCCATGTATTCCGGACTGGTAAAAGGGGTGGGCCCTCGTTACTGTCCGTCAATTGAAGATAAAATTGTCCGCTTTGCGGATAAAGAACGACATCAGATTTTTTTAGAACCAGAATCAAAAGATTTGGATACAACCTATGTTCAAGGATTTTCCACCTCAATGCCTCATGATGTTCAGGAAAAAATGCTGAAAAGTTTGCCGGGTCTTGAAAACTGTCGAATCAAGAAATATGCTTATGCAATTGAATATGATGCAATTGATCCATTACAGTTAAAACCAAGCCTGGAATTAAAAACTATTGAAAACTTATTCTGTGCCGGTCAGATTAATGGAACCAGCGGTTATGAAGAAGCTGCTGGACAGGGATTGATGGCAGGAATTAATGCTAGTCTCAAACTGTTACATAAAGAACCATTGATTTTAGGAAGAGATGAAGCCTATATTGGTGTCTTGATCGATGATTTGGTAACAAAAGGAACAAAAGAACCATATCGTTTATTAACGTCACGAGCAGAATACCGTCTTTTACTGCGGCATGATAATGCCGATGCAAGATTAAGTGAAAAAGGCTATGCAATTGGTCTTTTACCAGAAGAAAGAATTCAAAAATTCAGACAGAAACAAATCGATATCGAAGAAAAAACCAAACAGCTTGCCAATATACGTTTCACTCCTAAAAGTGAAGTATCACAGTATCTTGAAAGTATCGGCTTTGAAAAACTGAAGGATGGTATGAGTGCTCTTGATTTAATCAAACGTCCTAATGTTACCATCCAAGGATTGTCACCTTATATGAATCTGCATATTGAACCTGATGTGGCCAAACAAATTGAGATTGAAACAAAATACGAAGGATATATTTCCAAAGCAAAAAAAGAAGCAACTCGTCTTTTAGCTATGGAAAAATTAAAACTTGATGGTGTGGATTATGATGAAGTTGCCAATCTTTCTCTTGAAGGACGTCAAAAACTGAAACAGCTGCAGCCTTTTACAGTCGGACAGGCAAGCCGTATCTCAGGTGTAAATCCTGCTGATATTGCAGTATTGGCTATCTATCTGAAACAGCATCATAATAAATAACAAATCTGTCATGAGAAATAACCTTTTTCTTGTTTATAATACAAGTGGAGGATAAAATGAAAAAATTATATATTGAACAGAAATTTTTGGCGCTGACGGATACCTATTCGATATTTGATGAGCAAATGAATGAAAAATACTTTGCTAAAGCAGATTTTACTCTCTTTCTTCATCAATTAAGAGTTTATGATCATAATGAACAAATTGCTCATATTGAACAGCATTTCAGATTAATTGAACCAGAGTTCAGCTTTTATCTGGAGGGTCAAAAAATAGGACGTATTATTAAGGAATTTACGTTTTTACGTCCAAGATATGTACTGGATTTTAAGGACTGGGAAATACAGGGAAATTTCCTTGGACTGGATTATGAGGTCATCGACAGCAGCGGAAAAATGATCATGCGATTTTCAAAAGAATTGTTTCATTTTACAGATCATTATTGTCTTGAAATCTATGATGATGAAAATGAAAAACTTTGTTTATTAATTGCATTAGCTGTTGACTTAGCTGTTTGCTCACAATCTGATTAACACAAAAATCAAAGCTTCTATGCTTTGATTTTTTATTTTAAATAGTATATACGTTGATTTAATTGAAAAAAGATGTTTAAATACTGAAGGCAACATTTGGAGGAAGAGATCCATGAATAAAAAAACAATACAAAGATATATGATCTTTACATTAGGTTCTCTGATTATGGGAATTGGTATAGGCTTCTGTAATTTCGCAGAATTGGGTGTTGATCCAATGTCAGTGTTAGTTCTGGGAACTTATCAAAGAATACACGTAAGCTTTGGAGTCATGAATTTTCTGATATGCATGATCCAGATGCTTATCACATTTTTCTTAAATCGCAAAACGATTACACTGGCTACTTTAATTGCTATGGCAGCTGTTTCACTTGGAATAGATGCATTTGCTTTATTATCAATACCTTCTAACCTTGCACTCTTTCCATATCAGTATGCCTGGCTCATTTTAGGAATTGTTTTATATTGTTTCGGTATTGCAATGAGCCAGCTGCCTGAATGTGGCTATAATACATATGATGGAGTTATTTTTGGTATTCAGAAATATTTGCATGTATCTTATCATCAAATTCGATGGGGAATTGATTTAACTATGTTAAGTATTGGATATTTTCTTGGAGGAACAGTTGGAATTGGAACTCTTTTGATTCTCTTGATGGCAGGTAAATTGATCGAATATGATGTACGATTTTTGAAGAAATATATCAAAGTGTAATATTTTTCATCATATTTAAAAGAAGTTTTACAAGATAACATGAAAATGATATAGTAATTAAAAAAGGAGATGAAAGAATGCTTATACACACTAAGGATTATCAACAACTAAGTGAAATGATTGCTGATAGAATGATTGCTGAGATTAAGAATAACCCAAAAGCTAATATTTGTTTGGCAAGTGGTGGATCTTATGATCTCGCTTATACAATCTTTACAGAAAAAGTAATAAAAGAAGGTCTTGATCTTTCAGAATGTACCTTTACCAAATTAGACGAATGGGCTGGGATTTCACTTGATTCTGAATTGAGTTGTGAGCAGTTTTTGATTG
>CAMEIZ010000071.1 GCA_945919165.1 uncultured Traorella sp. | reverse complement strand
CTGTTTGGTATGGTTTTACAGGATACCTGGTCGTATCATGCTTCTATTGCAGACAACATTCGCTATGGAAAGCTCTCAGCGAGTGATGAAGAAGTCATTCAGGCAGCTAAGGCAGCTCAGGTGGATCATTTCATTCGAACTCTTCCGGATGGCTATAACAGCATTCTAAATGAAGAAGCCAGCAATATTTCTTCAGGACAAAAACAGCTGTTAACGATTGCCAGAGCAATATTGACAGATCCTAAAATCCTGATTCTCGATGAAGCTACCTCCAGTGTTGATACTCGAACGGAAATTCTCATTCAGAAAGCCATGGATCACTTAATGGAAGGAAGAACCAGCTTTGTGATTGCTCATCGTCTTTCAACAATCAAGAATGCTGATTTGATTTTATGTCTGGATCATGGTGACATTGTTGAACAGGGAACTCATGAGGAGCTGATAGAAAGAAAAGGTTTCTATTACCATCTCTATAATTCTCAGTTTGACTCTGTAAAGAATTAAACAAGTTTTCTTTTATAAGCCTCTGTTTTCAATTTACTTTTGTGATTCCTCTTGGTATAATTCTTTAGAGGTGAAATGCATGCAATTGAAAAGAGGCTTTTTTATTGGAGCACTTCTTGTGTTATTTCTGTGCTGCTATCACAACATGAATCAGCATTATGATGAACTTGCACGCTATCAGTATGTGAATGATGATAATCGTAAACTGATACTTGAATATTTGGATACGGAAGAGATTAATTTTCTGATTGAACGTCAGTATAAACCGGAAGAGTTTATGTCTTATTTGGGAATTGAAGATTTTAATATCCGCTACTTAGACTGGTATAATCAAGCAATTCAAAATGATCAATTAGGAATTGAAGAAACAATCCAAGTCGTCAATCAGCTGAAAAATAAAATGAATTATTCACAGTTTCTGGAATATTTAAAACATTATTCAGTCAGCCAGCTTTCTGATTTTTATTTAGAAGACAGTGATTTTGTTCATGATCTGAAGCTTGTTAATGATCCTTCTTCTATCATCAAAGAAATTCCTGCATCAGAAACACTGTTTACCTATTATCCAAATGATTTGGTTGTTGTGGAAGAAATTCCAGCTATCAACAGCACCCAGGGCAGTGAAACATTTCAGCTGAGAAAAGAAACAAATGATCATCTCATCATGCTTTGTCAGGCAGCTTTTGAAATCAATGAGAAAACATGCGGCAATATGGTAATGACACAGGGATATGTCTCTTTTGAACAGCAGGAAATGGTTTACGAAGATGCTCTTTTGAGATATGGAATTGATGATGTGAAAAAATATGCTGATTATCCGGGAAAATCCTTGTTTCAGTTAGGAACAGTACTGAAACTGGTACCGGTCAGTCTTAATGAAGATGACATATCTTCTGAAAAAACAGCTCAGCAGATCTGGCTTGAGGAGCATGCCAAAAACTTTGGTTTTGAATTTATCAATGCTTCAAATAACAGATTAAAGGAATTTGTACTGCAGTACAATCCTAAATTGCTCATGAGTGATGTGAAAGCAGAAGGGAATGATAACCATGATTAAAACTCTGGGATGCTGCGATTCAGGTCTGGGAGGTCTTTTAGTGGTGGATGCACTGCATACAGCCTATCCCGATTTAGACATTGTCTTTATCGCTGATCAAAGCCATGTACCTTATGGAGATAAAAGTGCTGAAGAATTAAATCAATATGCACATGACTTCATGCAGACATTCCAAAAAATGGGCATTCATGATGTTGTAATTGCCTGCAATACCTTGTGTGCTTATACTATAGATAAAATTCGTGAAGATTTTCAGGATTCTCATATTTATAGTATTATTGAACCGACAGTTGCTCAGCTTCAACATACAAATTATCAAAAGATTCGTGTAATCGCAACCTCGATGACAATTAATAAACATGTCTATGCCAGTTTATTAAAAAAGTATTGTCCTTCTTCGACTGTTGAAGAAATCGTGGCAAGTGAACTGGTACCGATTATTGAAAATGGCTGTGATGAAGAAAAACTGAAAAAAGCGGTTGAAAAACTGAATCCAAACCCTGTGGATGCATGGGTATTAGGATGTACACATTTTCCTCTTATTCGGCCTTTTCTGCATGAAGTTGATGTTTATGATTCAAATCAGGCAATTGTATCTTTGTTTCGTCAAGAAAGCTTTTGTGGAACTGGTCAGGTGACTATCTATACCACAAAAGATAAAGATCAATTAAAAGAAAATATACAAAAACTTCTCCATAAAGATTATGAAGTGAAATCAATCAGGCTATAGGCCTGATTTTTGAATGTTTAAAAAGAAGCTGACATAAAATAGAATGAGGTGAAGAATGAAAAAAATCAAACTCTTGCTGACATATCTGAGTGCTTTGTTTTGTGTTGGCTTTACACTATTGAGTAAACCTAATCAAAAACCGGTATTTCAGATGGTAACGCATCAGGTGGATAACAGAGTGATGATTTATATGATGAATGAACAACAAGAACTCGTTCCTATTTATCTGCATCAGGAATCAAGTCTTGATTTGGAAGATAAAATTGAACAACTGATCCTGTTCATGAAACAGGACTTTGAGATTTATGATCTGAAACCCCTATTGCCAAAAAGAATCCAGTGTTTGGGAGTAGAACTTGATGAAAAGACTGTCAAAGTCCATTTTAATGAAGCTTTTTTAACTTTGAACAGTTCATATGATTTAAGGGTGGTTGAAGCAATTGTCAGCGTTATTACTCAGTTTGATTCAACTTATAAAGTAGAGTTTTTTGTCAATGATGAAAAAATATCTCAGATGCCTTTAAGCAGTTTGCCAATTGTAAAACTTGATTATTCTTTAGGAGTCAATAATTTTCAAATTCATTATGATGATTTACATGTGAGTGTTGCCAGACAAATCGTCCAGCGCAGTCAAGAACAGGATTATTATGTTATTTACACAAAACGATATGCTCGATCGGATACGCTTTCTTTTGTGAATCTGATTTTAGATGAACAGAATCATAATCTGGAGTGTGAAAAGATTGATATCCAGAAAGATAAAACAGTATTATATTTAAATGAAGCTTTTTTGGTGGAAGAAAACATTGTGGATGATGAAAAGATTGAGCCATTATTATTTACACTAAAGCTCAATCAGATGGGCAATGTATTTGAAATCATGATTCAAGATGAAATGGTTCAAGTACAGGGATATGGAACTTTCCATATTGATTTTAAAGATTTAAAATTAAATACATTTGATTAAGAAGCGTGATTATGATAAAGTAATACCGGTGATGATATGAAAGTAGTGTTGATGAGTGATTCACACGGCAGAAATAGAAATATAGACATGATTATGGATATTGAAAAAGATGCCGATATGTTCTTGCACTGCGGTGATATAGAATGTGATGAACTGACATATCCGTTTATGAAAACAGTGCGTGGAAATAATGACTATTATGGTGATTATCCTGAAATGATCAAGCTCGTTTTAGGTACTCATCGGGTTTTGATGCTTCATTCTCATCATGTTTTCAGCCGAGATCGAATGAAAGCGATGAGCGTATTGGCTAAGCAGGAAGAATGTGATATGGTCTTCTATGGCCATACTCATGTGGCAAAAGATACAATGGTGGAAGGTATTCGCCTGATTAATCCGGGAAGTCTTTATTATAGCCGAGATGGCCGCCCGATTTCCTATTGTATCGTGACAATTGATCAAGATATTCATGTTGAATTTAAGTTCGCACCTTTTAAGTAAGGTGTTTTCATTTGTAGGATGAATCTGTTTATGATATATTAGGTGGGGAAAGCGTATGGACTATTATGACGAATGTTTAAAAAAACTGGAACAGATGCTGCATGAGGAATTGTTTGATGAGGCAGCTAAGCTTATTGATGAAGAGTTGAAGATGCCCTATATACCGAATTATTTTGAAGAAAAGCTGATTCAATTCAGAAAAATGATTCCTTTAACTGATACTTCTAATCAGATGAGTGATGAAAAGATCTATGATTTTTTTAAAAAAGATGAAGCTCATCAATTAATGGCGATACAAGCTCTTCAAAAGAGAAATCTTAGAATGTATTCCGATTCTATTCAGGAATGGTTTGATGAAGCCAAAAGTGAGCTTGTCGTATTGTCACTGACTGAAATATGTATCAGTCAAAGACTGAATGAAGAGTATACAATAGTAAAAAATGGTCTTGAAATCCGTTTTGTACCAAGTGTTTGTACTCATCCAAGTGAAAGTAATGGAGTAGAAGCTTCACTTACTTATTTAAAAGAATGGCTTTGTCAAGAAAATCCTTCTTTTTATCAGCTGTGTGTGGAGTGTGTGTTCAAAGAAGCTTTCCTTAGGCTGCCTTTTGATATTGAAGAAGAGGAAAGTGAAGCGATGGCATTTGCCATTGTAATGTATGTGGCGGACTTAATGAAGTGTGAAAATGAGATGAAAAAACTGCTTTCTGAAAAAAATGCTTCACAAAAAGGCTGTTTTGAATTATTATTATATAGCAATATCATTTGATGTTAGAATTTTAGGAGGAAAAACATGAATTCTACTTGGGAATTAAAAGAAAAATCTACAGGAACATTAAAAACAACTATCGAAGGAGAAACCTGGACAAAAGCTCAGGATAAAGCCTTCAAAAAAGTGGCTTCAAAATTGTCACTGCCAGGATTCAGAACCGGTAAAGTACCGGCTGCCATGGCAAAGAAACATATTTCTACACAGGAAATTCTTTTAGAAGCTGTTGATGAAATCGCAACTGAAGCTTTGATTGGCGGAATCAATGAACATGAATTACAGATTATTGCCCGTCCTGCTTTAGACATTGAATCAATTGATGAAGACAAGGTAACATTGGTATTTGAAATTCAGGTTAAACCAGAAGTTAAATTAGGTGATTATACAAATTTAAATATTAAGAAAGACAGTACACGTGTTACCAAGAAAGAAATCGAGGAACAAATTGCTGCATTCCAGGAAAGATATGCGGAATTAGAAATCAAAGAAGACGGCGAAGTTGAAAACGGCGATACAGCTGTAATTGATTTTGAAGGATTTAAAGACGGCGTTGCATTTGATGGCGGAAAAGGGGAAAACTATCCATTAGGAATTGGTTCTGGTTCATTCATTCCAGGCTTTGAAGAACAGTTAATTGGAATGAAAGCTGAAGAAACAAGAGAAATCAATGTTACATTCCCAGAAAATTACGGGGAAGCCAGTCTTGCCGGACAACCAGTTGTATTTAAAGTAACAGTACATGAAATCAAAAAGAAAGTTCTTCCAGCATATGATGATGAATTGGTAAAACAAGCCAATATCAAAGATGTTGAAACAACAAAAGATTATGAAGCTTATTTAAAAGAAGATTTAAAGAAGCGCAAGGAAAATGATGCTGAAACGAAATATACAAATGATTGTCTAAGCAAAATTTGTGAAAATGCTGAAGTTGAAATGCCTCAGGTGATGATTGATGAAGAAACAGATCGTTTAATGGAAGATTTCAAACAGAGATTAGCACAGCAGGGCTTTTCATTAGAACAGTTTACTCAGTTAAGCGGACAAGATGAAGCAGCTATTCGATCACAAATGGCTTTGGATGCTGAAAGCAAAGTAAAGGTTCGTCTGGTACTTGAAGCTGTTGCTGTGAAAGAAAATGTTGAAATCAAGGAAGATGCCGTTGAAGCAGAATACAAGAGAATTGCAGATGCTTATGGTATGGAAATCGACAAGGTAAAAGGTCTTGTTTCAAGTGATTCAATTTCATATGATTTAAGATTAAGAGAAGCAATTGAAATCGTGAAGAAAAACAAACCTGCAAAGAAAACTGAAGAAGAATAAAAGACGCTTTGCGTCTTTTTGACTAAATAGGAAGGAGTGGTCATATGGAAGATATTAGCACTACAATGCAGTTTCCTGTTGTTTGTACAAGAGATGTGGTGGTGTTCCCAAATGAAGAAGTCGCCATTGAAGTAGGACGTGAAATTAGTCTGAATGCGGTAAGGCGAGCCAATGAAAGCTTTAATTCCGAAGTGTTGGTCGTAAGTCAGATAGATGCTTTAGTGGATGATCCAAATCCAAATGATCTATATGAAGTGGGGACAATTTGTCGTGTTGTCGCAACGCATAAGAAAGATCGTTTCTCAAGAGTTGTTTTTAAAGGAATCAGCCGTGCGAAAATATTGGAAATCAAAGAAATTCGTAATACAAAATATGCTTCTGTTGAATATCAAAACGATATTATAGGAGATGCGAATGAAGAACTGATTTTGGTTCGTAAAATTACAAAAGAAATGGAAAGCTTTGAAGCTTTGTCAAGCTTGATTTCTCCTGTGATGGCAAAAAGTCTGGCAAAAGGAATATCAGCTTCTCGTTTAGCTGATCATATTGCTCAGATTTTTCCTTTTACTTTAAATGAACGTCAGGAAATATTAGAAATACTTGATGTAAATGAACGTTTATTGAAATTATTAGAATCAATAGAAAAAGAAAAACAGTTGATGATTCTGGATAATCAGATCAATCAAAAAGTCAGAAATCGTGTAGAAGAAAGTCAGAAAGAATATTTCTTGCGTGAACGTCTTCGTGCTATTAAAGAAGAACTTGGTGATGTTCCGCAATCCAGTGATGACGCGGATTCAATCCGTGAACAATTGGAAAAGAATCCTTATCCTGAAAACATAAAAACGAAAGTTTTGGAAGAACTTGAACGTTATGAAATGCTTCCGGCAAGTGCTGGTGAAAGTGGGGTTATCAAAAGCTACATTGATTGGTTGATGAAACTTCCTTACTGGCAAATGAGTGAAGATAATGAAGATTTAAAAGTTGCGGAAAACATTTTAAATGAAGACCATTATGGCTTAAAGAAAGTAAAAGAAAGAATTTTGGAGTATTTGGCTGTTAAACAAATGACCCATTCTTTACGTTCTCCGATTCTTTGTCTGGTGGGCCCTCCAGGTGTTGGGAAAACCTCTTTGGCGAAGTCAGTGGCTAGAGCTTTAGATCGAAAATTTGTTAAGATTTCACTTGGCGGAGTACGTGATGAAGCTGAAATTCGCGGACATCGTCGTACTTATTTAGGAAGTATGCCCGGAAGAATTATTCAGGGAATGAAAAAAGCAGGCACCATCAATCCGGTATTTTTGATTGATGAAATTGATAAAATGGCAAGTGACTATAAAGGTGATCCTTCCAGTGCCATGCTGGAGGTGTTGGATCCTGAACAAAACTCACTTTTCAGCGATCATTACATTGAGGAGCCTTATGATTTAAGTCAGGTTTTATTTATCGCAACAGCGAATTATTTGGAAAATATTCCGCCGGCTCTTCAGGACCGTTTGGAAATTATTCAACTTAGCAGTTATACAGAAGTTGAAAAAGTTCAGATTGCTAAAAATCATCTTGTCAAAAAACAGCTTGAAATGAATGGACTGAAACCAAATCAGTTGAAATTCAAAGACGATATACTTTTATACATGATTCAGTTTTATACGCGTGAGGCAGGTGTACGTCAATTAGAAAGACTGATTGGTACATGTGCCAGAAAAGCTGTTTTAGCGATTCTAAAGGATAATAAAAAAAGTATTACAGTATCAAAGAAACTGATTAATGAATGGCTTGGTCATGAAATTTATGATTATGGCAGAAAAGAAAAGAATGATCAGATTGGTACAGTAACAGGTTTAGCTTATACGTCCTTTGGAGGCGATATTCTTCAGATTGAAGTAACTCATTTTGAAGGTAAGGGTAAATTTGTGTTGACTGGAAAACTGGGTGATGTTATGAAGGAAAGTGCTTCAATTGCCTATGATTATGTCAGAGCCAATGCAAAGAAATACAAAATCGATGCCAAACTGTTTGATACGGAAGATATTCATATTCATGTACCAGAGGGAGCAGTACCGAAAGATGGACCTAGTGCCGGAGTAACCCTAACAACGGCGATTGTTTCATCATTGACAAATACACCGGTAAAATCAGATCTGGCAATGACAGGTGAAGTGACTTTAAGAGGAAATGTGTTACCGATTGGCGGTCTGAAAGAAAAATCGCTTGCAGCTCATCGTTCTGGAATCAATACGATTTTGGTTCCTAAAGCCAACATGAAAGATGTCGATGATATTCCATCCGAAGTGAAGGAAAGTATGACTATAATTCCTGTTGAACATGTATCACAAGTGATTGATTATGCTTTGGTGAGATAATGGAAGTTAAGAATCCTTATTTAGTTGTTTCGGCTCCTGATTCCAAAAGCTGGCCACAAAGTGAATTACCGGAAATTGTAATGGCTGGAAGAAGCAATGTTGGAAAGAGTTCACTGATCAATACGATTACGCGGCGTAAAAATCTAGCTTACGTGGGGAATACGCCCGGTAAGACTCGTCTTTTAAATTTTTTCAACATTGATGATACGTTTATGCTTGTAGATGTACCGGGATATGGGTATGCCAATGCTTCAAAAAAGATGCTGATCCAATTTGGTGAAATGATGGAAGAGTATTTTGAAAATCGCAAGCAGAAAAAAGGATTATTGATGATTGTTGATGCCAGGCATAAACCAAGTGAAGATGATCTATCAATGATTGAATATGCGCGTTATCATCAGATTCCATTAGCGGTTATTGCTACCAAAACAGATAAGTTGAAGCGCAGTGAAATAAACAAATGTATAAACAAAATAGAAGAGTGTCTGCAATTAAGCGAGAATGAACCTCTGATTCCTTTTGCCAGCGAAAAAAGACAGGGTATTGATCGAGTATGGCAGATTATTGATCAAATGTTAGAGGATAAGTAGCTTATCCTCTTTTTTTTCAAAATGATTAGATTTAGAGAATTGATTTTTTTTGGTGAGATGCAGTTTGAATGAGAGAGTAGTATTATTTTACTTAATACGATTGGATTATTTATTAAATTAAAAAAATAAGTAAACGAGTCAGGATAAAATTGTAGGATGCAACAGCATAAAATAACAGGACTTTATGGTCAAAGACGCTTGATTATTCAGTTTTTCTTTTATATAAGCAGTTTTTTTGATTGTAGAAAAGAGCAAATAAATAAGGAAAATTGAAAGACTAACAGCAATGAGTGGTGAAAGAAAAGTTGCATTTACTTTTTCAATTCAGGCTGTTTAAAAAAAAAAAAAAAATTTAAAAAAAACGTTGACATGAATAAGATGGAGTGGTATTATATACAAGCACTCAGCAAGAGTGATTCGATCTTTGAAA
>CAMEIZ010000070.1 GCA_945919165.1 uncultured Traorella sp. | reverse complement strand
CAGATATCAAACCAAATCCAACCATTGAAAATGTTCAGCATGGTGTAAAAGCATTACATGATGCTCAGGCTGATTATTTAATTGCTATTGGCGGCGGAAGCTCAATGGATACTGCAAAAGCTGTAGGTATTATTGATAAAAACCCTGAATTTGCAGATGTTAGAAGTCTTGAAGGAGTAGCTGATACTAAAAATCCTTGTACACCTATCTTTGCTGTTCCAACAACTGCCGGTACAGCTGCAGAAGTAACCATCAACTATGTTATTACTGATGCTCAAAATGACAGAAAGATGGTTTGTGTTGACCCTCATGATATTCCAGTTGTGGCTTTTGTTGATCCAGATATGATGAGTACAATGCCAAAAGGATTAACTGCTGCTACAGGTATGGATGCTCTGACTCATGCTATTGAAGGATATATTACTGCAGGAGCTTGGGAATTAAGTGATATGTTCCACTTAAAAGCAATCGAATTAATTGCGAAAAATTTACGTGGAGCTGTTGAAAATACTCCTGAAGGAAGAGAAGGAATGGCTTTGGGACAGTATGTAGCCGGAATGGGATTCTCAAATGTTGGTTTGGGTATTGTTCACTCTATGGCTCATCCATTAGGAGCATTATATGATACTCCTCACGGTGTTGCCAATGCTATCATTTTACCAACTGTTATGGAATATAATGCACCGGCTACTGGTACAAAATATAAGGATATTGCAGAAGCTATGGGTGTTGATACAACTGGTATGACTCAGGAAGAATACCGCAAAGCTGCTATTGATGCTGTTAAGAAATTATCAAGCGATGTTGGAATTCCTGCAGATTTAAAAGATATCGTAAAAGAAGAAGATTTAGATTTCTTAAGCGAATCTGCTTATGCTGATGCTTGCCGTCCAGGAAATCCAAGAGAAACAAGCGTTGCTGAAATCAAAGAATTATACAAATCATTATTGTAATAAAAAAATACTGTTACTTAGCATTTTGTTAAAAAGGAAGTTTTTAAAAATAGTGTAACCTTAAAAAAATGAGGTTACACTTTTTTAACATCAATTTTTGTTTGAAGATATTTACTATTTCACCATTAAAACTTACACAGGAAACATTGCCAAAAGTAACTACTGTATATTTCTTTGACAAAGTGAGCTATAACTATGATATGATTAATCCATATATCAGTCTGTAATGCATGGATGGCTTTTGACTTTTAACATCAATTGTAGAAGCAGAAGACCGTATATGAATGAAAATAAAATTATAAAAAAAAAAACAGAATAAAGAGATTATTATCATCATTATAAATTCATTTTGTGTAATTTATATACACAACTTTTATTTTTCGAGTTAAAATAGTATATAAACGGAAAACACTTTAACAAGCAAGTCAAAGGAGTATGGAAAATGAAGATCACGAATCGAACAATGATTTTAGATTTATTGGAAAAAAACTTGATAAACAAAGGGAATGGTTTAACAACTGTTGAAATTTCTGAAAAACTTCAAATGCAGCGAACAAATGTAAGTCGTATCTTAAATGAACTTGTAAATGAAGGATTAGCTTTGAAAAATGAAAATAGAAGACCTGTTCTGTATACAAGAAGTAGTTTGAACTTTGATAAAGAAGAATCAAAAATTTTTGAAGAAATTATTGGAAGAGATTCTTCATTGAAACAAGCAATTCATTTAGCAAAAGCAGCTATCATGTATCCAAACAAAAGTCTTAATACTTTACTTGTTGCTCCATCAGGTTCAGGAAAGAGTCTCTTTGCGAAAAAGATGTATGACTATGCAATGTATCAGGGTGTTCTTGAGAGTAATGCAGAATATGTTAAGATGAATTGTTTGCATTATATGAATGATGCACAGGAAATGAATCGTAAATTTAAAGAATCAATGAATAAAGCTGAAAATGGATTTTTATTTATTGATAATTGTAATCTTTTAGATGCGGAATCCAAAAACCAGTTATCATCATTTTTAGATGAAGGTTATTTTGAAAATGAAGGAAAAAGAAAAAACAATCAGACAATATTAGTGTGTTCATTATTGGATTCGATCGGTATAGATGAGTTTTCTGAATCAATTCAAAGAAAGTTTTCAATCAAAATAAGTTTTCCTTCTTTGAATGAAAGAAGTTTAGAAGAACGTTTTCAGTTCATAAAAAAATTTCTCTGCAAGGAGGCAGAAAAAAGTAATTGTAGCATTAAGATTAATTCTGAATTATTAATTGCATTATTGTTATATAATTGCAAAAACAATATCAAGCAACTTTTGAATGATATCCGACAAGCTTGTGCGAGTGCATATATTCGTGAATTACAATCTCAAAAGAACGAAATAAATCTGTTAATCATGGATTTTCCTTATTATGTTCGATCTGGCTTTTTGAATTATAAAAATCAGAGAATGGAAGTGGATGCTATTGTAAAAGATGATTCAAATTATATTTTTGGATGTAATGAACTATCAATACAAAATTCAGAAAATACCCACAAAAAGCCTTCAATATATGAATGGATTAGTGATAAAAGTAGTGAACTTCATCAAAGAGGCTTTTCAGAATCAGAAATTAGTACAATTGTAAATGTTGAGATCGAAACAGAGTTTAATAAGTATCGCGATAATCTTGTGACAAATGTAATTAATAAAGAACAATTATCACAATTGGTTGATTCAAAAATTATTGATTTAGTTCATAATTTTTTGCAAGATGCTAGTAAATGCTTAAATCGATTTTATTCGATTTCGATTTATTACGGCTTATGTTTGCATTTGCAGTCTTTGTTATTTACTACTGAATCATCAAGAAAAATAAAAATTGAACGGATTCTTGATTTTATTGAATCAAACAATGAAGAATATGTATTAACTAACGAGTTTTGTAAACAGTTGATGGCACAATATGATGTTAACATTACCATTGATGAAATAGTTGTCATTGCAATGTTTTTATGTGATCATTCATATATTGATAGTTATGAAACGCATCCATCCATCTTGTTTGCTATGCATGGAGACGGTATAGCAAAGGCTATGGCTGAAACAACTAAAGTATTAAGTGATTTTTCTGTTTTTCATTATGATTTGTCTTTAAATGTTAAACCTCTGGATGCTTATGAAGATATAAAGAAAATGATCTTGAATATGCCACATAGTAAAGGTATATTAGCCATTACAGATATGGGTTCACTTAAAGATATTTTCAATATGATCATAATGGAAACTGGTATTATGATTAAGCTTATTGAAATACCGTTTACAATGATGTTGTTAGATTGCTGTAGAAAAATAATGATTTCAGAGAATCTTGAAGAAGCTTATGAAGCAATTTCAAATCGATATAAAAAAATGCATATAATAGAAGAAAAAATTGATGTAAATAAAAGTAAAGCAATCGTTAGTTTGTGTTTAACAGGGCAAGGTGGTGCTAAACAAATAAAACAATATTTAGAAAATAATTATCAGTTAGATGATATTGAAATTATTTCTTTACAATTACTGAAGCAAAATGATTTTATTATTGAATTGAATAAAATTAGTAAAGAAAAAGAAATAATTTGTGTAATTGGTACATTTGATCCAGAAATTTATGGAATACCTTTTATTCCAATTGAAAACATTTTTAATTCAACATGTGACGATTTGTCTACATTACTTGATAATAAGAATGTTCAAGAAATTGAATTTATTAATAATTCAAAAGTTATTTTTGAGCATTTAGGTCAAGAACTAAAAAATATAGATTGTGTTAAGCTTGAAATGGATTTAGTCAATTTTATCACGAATATAGAAATTGATTATGGGAAAAAGATAGAAATGAATGAAAAAGTTGGTTTGTTAGTGCATCTAGCTTGTGCAGTGGATAAACTAAAAGAGGGATTACCTTCAGTGGTAAATCCATTCAGACAGGAAATAATTAATAAAAACATGTCACTTTATCGTATATTAGAAAAACATATTGCATCTTTAGAACGAGATTTCATGATTAAATTTAATCAAGATGAATTGTCAAATATTATCTGCATTATAAAAAAATCAAAAAAAGGTTAAAAAAAATTGTGTATCAATTTGAAATCATTTTTCTTAAGAATGTGTAATTTAAAAACACCAAAAAAAATTAGAATTTAATATAATTTAAATTGTGTATCAAAAATCAAAAAGATCATTAACTTTCTATTCTTTTGTTGATACACAATTTATTTTTTTGTATATAAAACAATAAAATGAGCGATTTGACACACAAAAGCACTTGTGATAAATTAAAAACGTCAAGTTAGAGTATACAAAAGATACAGAAAGAGAAAGGAGGATATTCGTGAGTGAAAATGAATTGGAACAACTAATCATGCAGCTAATTATGAATAGCGGGAATGCACGTAGTCTAGCTATGGAATCACTGCAATGTGCAAAAAAAGGATTTATTGAAGATGCTAGAATAAAAATTGAAGAAGCAGATAGTTATCTGACAAAAGCACATGAAATTCAAACACAGTTGCTATTCAAAGAAGCTCAGGGGAATGATTTTAAATCAAGTTTGCTGCTAACGCATTCTCAAGATCATATGATGTGCGCAACTAGCACTATTGACTTGGCAAAAGAAATGATTGATTTATGGGAATTCGTAACGCTTAAAAATGAAAGGAGATAGGATTAAGATGAAAAAAAATATTGTGCTGTTTTGTACAGCAGGAATGTCAACGAGTTTGTTAGTTGAAAAAATGAAAGCAGCAGCTTTAAAAGCCAATTTTGACTGTGAAATTAATGCCTACAGTATGTCAAAGGTTAAAGAGTATGGACCTAATGCTGATATTATTCTTTTAGGGCCTCAAATTCGATTTAACTTAAATGACGTAAAAAGTAAATGCCCGAATATTCCAGTTGAAGCAATCGATATGCTAGATTATGGAACATTAAATGGGGAGAAAGTTTTAAAACATGTAATACAATTATTAGATGAAAGGAAGGATTGAAACAATGAATAAATTTACTGAATTTATGGAATCTCACTTTTTACCGGTTGCTAATAAATTAAATACGATAAAAGGATTAATCGCTGTTAGAGATGCGTTTATGCAAATACTACCATTAATTTTGGTTGGTTCTATCATCACAATGGTAAATGTTGTAGTATTTAATTCAGGAGGATTTATTGGACAATTTTTAGTTGGAATTTGGCCAAATATTAATTCTGCACAAGCTGTATTAAGTCCTGTTTTAACTGGATCGATGGATATTATGTCATTATTCATCGTATTCTTAATTGCTCGAAATATGTCTGAGTTGTATGACACGGATGGCATTAAAGCTGGAATTGCTTCATTAGCTTCATTCTTTATTGTTTATCCTCCTAAAATGGAAGGCAATTTTGTTGGAAATTATTTCGGTGCAAATGGTATCTTTGTTGCAATTTTTATTGGTTTGATTGTTGGTTACTTTTTTGCGAAACTATCAAAAATTGATGCATTAAAAATTAAATTACCAGAAATGGTTCCACCAGAAGTATTAAAATCATTCATGGTTGTTATACCTATTGCAATTGTTTTAGTTGGTGTATCTATTTTTGCATATATAATTTCTCTTATCGAACCAAATGGAATTAATGCTTTAATCTATGGTATGTTACAGGCACCAATTCAGCAATTGGGCACAAATCCATTTACACCATTGATTTTAATTACATTAGCTATGATCTTATGGGTATTTGGTATTCACGGTACTTCAACTGTATCTCCGATTTATTTATCAATCTATGCTGCAATGAACATAGAAAATATTGCATATGCAGCAACAGCAGGAACTACAGCTGGTTCTCCTTATCCATATACGTGGTTTGTTCTTTTTGAAAATTATGGATGCATTGGAGGAACAGGAAATACATTGGCTTTAATTGTTGCAATTTTAATTCTTGCAAGAAATAAAAAATTATGGGTACGTGATGATTACACAAAAATTGCAAAACTTGCTCTATTACCAGGACTTTTCTGCATTAATGAACCTGTTATTTTTGGACTTCCAATTGTTTTAAATCCGATCTTAGCTATTCCTTTCGTTTTATCTCCGATTGTATCAATGGGATTAGGAGCATTAATGATTTCAACAGGATTAGTTCCTCCAGGAACTCTTGACGTTGGTTGGACAACACCTCAACCATTAAAAGCCTTCCTTTCTGGTTCTGGATCTTGGGAATTGGCATTATCTGTTTGTTTAGTATTTGTTGTTTGTGTGCTTATTTACCTTCCATTCGTCAAAATGGCTAATGATTCAACAAGAAAACAATTAGCTAAAAAGGATTAAACTATGAGCGTATTTCCAAAAGATTTTCTTTGGGGTGGAGCTACAGCTGCTAACCAGCTTGAAGGAGCTTATAATGAGGGTGGAAAAGGTTGGTCTACTGCTGATATGGTGAAATTTGTTTCTAGAAAAGATAGCAATGGTGCCAATACAGAGACTATACCTCTAGATTTAGTAAATGAAATTTTAAAAGGTGAACATGAAGATGAATATTACCCTAAAAGATGGGGAGTAGATTTTTATCATCGATATAAAGAAGATATAGCGTTATTCGCAGAAATGGGTTTTAAAGCATTTAGAATGTCAATAAACTGGGCTAGAATTTTTCCAAACGGTGATGATGAATACCCAAACGAAGAAGGATTACAATTTTATGATCAAGTATTTGATGAATGTTTGAAATACGGTATTGAACCTATTGTAACTTTATCTCATTACGAAACACCGCTTAATTTAGGTATTAAATATGGTGGTTGGTCGAATCGTAAAGTAATTGATTTCTTTGAAAAATATGCTCGTTGTGTGTTCACAAGATATAAAGATAAAGTTAAATACTGGATGCCATTTAATGAGATTAACATGATGCTTCATCTTCCTTATACAGCTGGAGCAGTATTTATTGAACAACATGAAAATGAATTAGAAACAATTTTTCAATCACTCCATTATCAAATGTTGGCTAGTGCAATAGTAACTAAACTGGCACGTGAAATTTCGAAAGACTTTAAAATAGGAAGCATGTTAGGAATGTCATATTACTATCCAAAAAGTCCAAATCCGGAAGATATCTTAGCAGCACAATATGCAAATCGAGTTAATTATTTCTTCCTAGATGTTGAATCTAAAGGTGAATATCCTAACTACGCCTGGTCATATTTTAAGAAAAATGGTTTAAAACTAGACATTACCGAAGAAGACTTGAAAATTATTAAAGAAAACACTGTTGATTATATTTCATTTAGTTATTATTATTCACTGTGTGCAGGTTCTGCAAATGAAAAACAGGAAAAACGTTTAGTTGCATTTGTTCCTGAAAGAGGATTTGATGAATTTCATCCAATGAAAGTTGCTAATCCTTACTTAAAGGCAACAGAATGGGGCTTTCAAATTGATCCAATTGGTCTTCGAGTTGCAATAAATGAAGTATGGGATCGATATCATAAGCCTATAATTATTTCTGAAAATGGATTAGGAGTATTAGATACATTAACAGAAGATAAAAAGGTACATGATGATTATCGAATTGCATATTTGAAAACTCATATTGAGCAAATGAAAGAATGTATTAAAGAAGGTGTAGATGTTATTGGATACACTTCTTGGGGACCTATTGACATCGTAAGTGCTGGAACATCAGAACGCACCAAAAGATATGGATATATTTATGTTGATGCCGATGATTATGGAAATGGTACTTTTGATCGATATAAGAAAGATAGCTTCTATTGGTATAAAAAAGTAATTTCCAGTAATGGAGAAGATCTAGATTAATTTAAATAGTTAGTGGTTTTAGAAATTAAAATGATGAGCAATTTTAATGATCATTATTTTATTCGAAAACCACTTTTTTTAAAGATAAATTGAAATTAAATGTTGTAACTCACACCTTAACAAATGAAAGGTTTGCAAACAGAGAATATTAAATTTTATCCAAACATACAGCTCAATATGACTGAACCGTCGTATACGTAAGTATACACGTTGGTGTGAGACGTAAACTATCCAACAATAAGTAGCTTTCTACTCGATTTACAGGCATACCCTATATAGACGTTTTCTTATTGCTTTTCTTTTTTTTCTGGTGTATGATTCAAAAAAATAGGAGAAAATTATGTTAAAGTGTTATGAAATTAAAACTGATAGAAGAATGCAGATGGTGGATATCACATCCATGATTGAACATGATCTTGATATTCAGGAAGGAATTTGTGTTGTTTATACACCACATACGACATGTGGGATTACGGTGAATGAAAATTGTGACCCGGCTGTTATGAACGATATGATTTATGGGTTTGAAAAGGCATTTCCAACTATGGATCCTTATTATCATCATGCAGAAGGAAACAGTCATGCTCATATGAAAAGCAGTGTATTTGGTTGTAGTCAGACGATGATAGTCCATGAGAATAAGTTAC
Organism: uncultured Traorella sp.; assembly: GCA_945919165.1. GTDB lineage: Bacteria > Bacillota_I > Bacilli_A > Erysipelotrichales > Erysipelotrichaceae > Traorella. The sequence goes on along the minus strand of CAMEIZ010000070.1, from coordinate 855 downwards.
TTTTAGGTATCTGGCAGGGTGTTTATCTGTGTGAATTAGATGGTCCGAGAACTCGTAAGGTATGGATTAAGACAATGGAGGGGTAAGATGGAAAAGGAAAGAATTGAACAGTTGATTCAAACAGGAAGAGATTTTATGAAGTTCTCAAAGGAGCAGGAAGAATGTGATTTTGAAAGTGACCAAATGAAGCATTTGCCACAGCCTGAACTTTGTAAAGAAAAAGTCAGTGATGAAATTATTTCATTAGACAAAGATTTTTCAAAACTGAAGATTACAAAAGATTTCACTTCGGTCTTATTGGATAGGAAAAGTGATCGCGTTTATACAGATGAGCCCATTTCTTTATTAGAGCTTTCCTATCTACTATTTATGTGTCAGGGAGTAAAAGAAATTAAGGGTGATCATTATGCGACAATGAGGACAGTTCCGAGTGGAGGAGCTCGTCATGCTTTTGAAACATACTTGATTATCAGAAAAGTTGACGGACTGAAAGAAGGAAAATATCATTATCTTCCTTTAACTCATGAATTGGAATATTTGGGAAGAATAGAGAATATGGATCAAAGCATCGAAGATACTTTACTTGGACAAAACTGGGCTAAAAAAGCCAGTGTGATTTTTTATTTTTCCTTTGTTCCTTATCGTTGTGAATGGCGTTATGGTATTCATGCACATCGTCCAGCATTAATTGATGCCGGACATGTTGGACAGAATCTTTATTTAAGTGCTACGGCTTTAAATTTGGGAGGCTGTGCATTGGCAGCTTTTGATGATGATTGCTGTGATAAGTTGTTTGGATTAGATGGAAATGAAGAATTTGTGGTTTATGCGATGCCAATCGGACAGATAAGTTAG
>CAMEIZ010000069.1 GCA_945919165.1 uncultured Traorella sp. | reverse complement strand
AAAATGTACATTCTTATATGATCAAAAATGTACATTTCTATGTTGACATTTATAGTCCAGATTCTTCTCCATTTGATTTTTCCATCCTTTCAATATCCAGTTGTTCTGCCATTTGTATCTGCTCACTTGGAAACAGATGCGCATATCGGTAAGTGATATCAATACTTTCATGTCCCATTCGATCTGCGATTGCCAGTACTGTAAATCCCATATTGATCAGTAACGATACATGGGAGTGTCTCAAATCATGCACCCGGATTCGCTTTACACCAGAAGCTTTCGCTCCTCTGTCCATTTCATGATGGAGATAAGATTTGGAAATCATGAAAATTCGTTCATCCTCTTTCGGCTCATACAGCATTTTCAGATAATCCTGCATCTCATCACACAGAAACTGTGGCATCTTAATGGTTCGATTACTTTTCAGCGTCTTTGGTGGTGTGATGACATCTTCCTTATGCAGTCTCTGATAAGACTTATTGATTCGCAACGCATGCGTTTCAAAATTGAAATCTGCCGGTGTGAGTGCTAATAACTCTCCCATGCAGAGACCACACCAGTAAAGCATTTCAAAGGCATAATAAGAAACAGGCTTATCCATCATGGCGTCAGCGAATTTCAGATATTCTTCTTTTGTCCAGAACAGCATTTCCCGGTGTTCTTCTTTTCCCATATTTCCTGCTTTTTGTGCCGGATTGGATGGGAGATGGTAAAAATTAACTGCATGGTTGAAAATAGCACTCAACTGACTGTGAATCTTCTCCAGATAAGAGGCGGAATACGGCTTTCCGTTTGGCTGCCGGATTGCAAGCAGTTCATTCTGCCATGCAATAATGTCTCTTGGCTCAATTTCTCCTATCTTACGCTTTCCGAAATATGGAAGAATTTTGGTTTTGGCGATATTTGTTTTCGTTCCCCAGGTATTGTCACGAATTCTGTTTTGCATATCCTCCACATAAATCTCATAGAAGCTTGCGAAAGTCATATCCAGTTTTGCTTCTTTCTTCAGCAACAGCTCCCGTTCCCACATCAACGCTTCTCGTTTTGTAGGAAATCCTCTTTTGGATGACTGGTGCGTTTCTCCTGTCCAGTCGGTGTAGCGGTATACCACCCGCCACTTTCCTGTGACATTATCTCTGTAAATACTCATACACGTTCTCCTTTCCGTTACGCTTCGCTGTAACACACTTTTTTGCGGAAATAATTTGTGTTCACTCTGCCTGCTACGGTAAGATAACCCAGTTTCTGCAATTCTTCGTTTAACTGTTTTACAATCTTGTAGGCATAAGACTTGGAAACTCCCATTTCCGCTGCAACTTCTTCCACTGTCATAAAAGTTTTATTCGTCATAGCACATCCCCTTTCTATCTTAACTTAATTTGTTTAAGTTGCTACATTTGCATGATACTAAACATATTTATTTAAGTCAAGTGGTTTTCGACAAGAATATTAAATATTTTTGTTTAAGTTCTTCTTGCTATCCAAAATACCTCATGCTATACTGAACCTAAACAGAATTGTTTTATTCTATATCAAAACCAAACTGACAACACACGAACGTCATATCATGAAGGAGGCAAACAACTATGGCAATCGGGCAACGTATCAAATATTTTCGTAACCGCATCGGCATGACACAAAAACAACTGGGAGAGAAACTGGGATTTAAGGGAAAAACCTCAGATGTCCGCATGGCTCAGTATGAATCAGAAGCCAGAGTTCCCAAAATTGATCTTGTAAAGGAAATGGCTCAAATCTTTGATGTCGATACCCATGCCATCACAGTCCCGGATATTGATACTTATATAGGTCTGATGCACACACTGTTTGCTCTGGAAACACACGTATGATCTGAAAATCACAAATGTAGAAGGACAGCCTTATCTTTGTCTCGACCGCTCCATATCCGCTCCCGGCTCATCTGCTGATGAAATGCTTCGTGCATGGATGCAACAGGCTGACAAACTGAAAAATGGTGAAATCAGCAAGGAAGAATATGATGAATGGAGATATAAGTACCCGGCGTTGGATACTTACCTGAAACGTGCCAAAGTACCCTCTCAGGAACTGAGCGGCTACCTTGTACAGGAATTATCTAAAAAGAAAGAAAAATAAAGAAAAACCTTACCGATATTCAGTTTTTTAGTTCTGAAAATCAGTAAGGTTTCTTTATATACATTATGAAATAAAATTTTTATTCGCTGAATAATCACAAAATGTTGCCATTTTGTTGTCAGATACTAAACAAATTTGTTTGCAGTCAGCATAAACACTGGCTTTTTCAAATTGTGTGGATTATTCAAATTCAATTGTTGCTGGTGGTTTTGGACTCATATCAAAGCATACACGATTGACATGATCCACTTCAGCTAAAACTCTATTAGTGATGATTTCAAGTACATCCCAGTCAACTTTTTCAATACTTGCTGTCATGGCATCAATCGTATTAACAGCACGAATGATGACCATGTATTCAAAGCATCTCTCATGATTTTTCATTCCTACAGACTTAAAATCAGGTACAACTGTAAAATACTGCCATATTTTTTTATCTAAACCTGCTTTTTTAAATTCTTCACGAAGAATGGCATCAGACTCACGCACTGCTTCAAGTCTTTCTCTTGTAATAGCTCCTGTACATCTTACTCCAAGTCCAGGTCCTGGGAATGGCTGACGATAAACCATTTCAGCTGGTAATCCAAGTTCAATACCACATGCACGAACTTCATCTTTGAAGAGCTGTTTTAAAGGTTCAACTAATTCAAACTGAAGATCTTCAGGAAGACCGCCTACATTATGATGTGACTTGACCATTTTCGCTGTTTTTGTACCACTTTCAATAATGTCAGGATAAATGGTACCTTGTCCAAGAAAATCAATTCCTTCTAATTTACGAGCTTCTTCTTCAAATACGCGAATGAATTCACCACCGATAATCTTACGCTTTTCTTCCGGATCTGCAACACCTTCTAATTTTCCTAAGAATCTATCCGTAGCATCCACATAAACCAGATTTGCATGAAGCTGATTTTTAAATACTTCTACAACACTTTCAGATTCATTTTTACGCATTAATCCATGATTCACATGAACACTAACTAACTGCTGTCCAATGGCCTTAATCAATAAAGCAGCAACGACAGATGAGTCTACACCGCCAGATAACGCAAGAAGAACTTTTTTATCTTTTACTTGTTTTCGAATCAGTTCAACCTGATCTTCAATGAAATTTTTCATATTCCAATTAGCTTCTGCTTTACAAGTATCAAATACAAATGCTTTTAAAGTTTCTTTATCAGGAAGTGTTTCATACGTTTCACATTTCGCTGTTGGATGATCAATCGCAATTACTGGATAACCTAAATCATAAATGGCAGGATCAACTTCCACAGCAACACCATCGACAATACGGTTTTCTCCACCATTTAAAATAATACCTTTTACATTTTCAAGAGCATTAAGCTGATCAGTTGTAATATCATGCGGATGAATTTCACTGTATACGCCTAGACTGCGAATGTCTCTGGCAACAACAGTATTTTGAGTACTGCCCAGATCAAGAATAACAATCATATCTTGTTTCATTCTTTTTTCTCCTTCTACTTATCTGTTGTATAGTTGTCAAAATAACCTTGAATATGAATTACAGGTGTTCCTTTATCACCAGAACCACTAGTAAGGTCACATAAAGATCCAATCAAATCTGTCAGTCTTCTAGGTGTTGTACCTTGAGCGGCCATATTACCAACTAAGCTTCCTTCTTTTTCTGATATTTTCTTTGAAATAGCTTCTTTTAAAGCTTCACCAGATAAATCTTTAAAATCATTATCAGCTAAATATTTTAATTTTAATTCATTAGGTGTTCCTTCAAGACCAGGAGTATGAGCAACAGATACGCAAGGATCAGCTAATTCCCAAATCTTACCTACTGGATCTTTGAAAGCTCCATCACCATAAACCATGACTTCAACATGTTTACCGGTTTTTTCAAGAATCTTAGCTTGTACTTCTTCAACTAAAGCTGTGCAATCTCTTGGAAACAGCTTCACTTTATCTTCCGTAGCTTTATTTGATCCTAAAAGACCAAATTTTTCATTGCATCCGCTGCCATCAACTGGACTCGTTAAAATGTCATCCATGCCGCATACAACTTCTGCTCCGGCAGCTTTAAGAATTCTCTTTGTTCTGGCACGTGTATGAATATCGCATGTTAAAACATTCTTTGTATATTTAAGAATTTCTTTTGGATTGTTTGCGAAAATAACTTCAACTTCTGCTCCCTGTTCTTGGATCAGTTCACTGTAATAAGCTACATAATCAACACCTGTAAAAGTATGCTTATTCTCACCAAATAATTCACGATAACGTTTTAAATCAAGTACATCACTATATGGATTGATACCAGCTTCATCTAACTTATCCAAAGAAACTAATTCATTACCTACTTCATCACTTGGATAACTCAGCATCAGCACTACTTTTTTAGCACCCTTTGCCATACCCTTTAAACAGATTGAAAAACGATTACGAGAAAGAATTGGAAAAATAATACCAATTGTTTCACCGCCTAGTTTTTCTTTCACATCTTTCGCAATCGCATCAATAGATGCATAATTTCCCTGTGCTCTTGCTACAATCGATTCCGTGGCTGCAATGATATCTCGATCACGAACCTCATACCCTTCACTTTTTGCAGCGTCAAGAACACTGTTTACAATAATTTCTGCCAAATTATCCCCTTCACGAATAATTGGACAACGTACTCCTCTTGATACAGTACCTACTCGTCTTTCCATGAAATGTCCTCTTTTTCTAATATTAAAACTACTTCTTTACTTTATCACACACTTCTATATTTTTCTAGCATATTTTTTATACATCAGTTACCAAATGTCATTTTATTTCAATTATCATATGTAAAGATATCTTGAATCTTTAATATCAAGAATCTGAGCGAAATAATTCGTAGTTTTTTTGCCAACAGTAGAATTTTTCATTTTTATCTTATATACTTTATTCAGTAAAAAGTGAAATAAACTTGAATTTATTATCTATATAATTTGAAAGGAACTCTGTTAAATGAAAGAAAAAGTAAAATATAAAGCAATCTTATTTGATTCAGGAAAAGTATTGAATGCACCTGCTTCTGGGCATTGGTTTATTTCTCCCAATTTTTTTAAAATAGTTAATAAGGAAACCTTCAGCAAAATAGATCAAAAAAAAATATCAAAAGCATTCAAAAAAGCAAATGAATATATTGATTCTCAAAGTAAAATAGAAACTAAAAACGAAGAATTATTACATTTTATAAACTTCTATCATATTTTTTCATCATGTATTCCTGAATTAAATCTTAATCAAAAAGAAATTGAATTGTTGACAAAAGATTTAGTTTTTAATTATGAGAAATACACTTTTTATGACGATGCATTAAAAGTAATCCCAAAATTAAATAAAAAGTATAAACTTGGTATTGTTTCTGATGCCTGGCCTTCTTTAAAAGATGTTTATGCATATAAAGAACTAGTGAATTATTTTGATTCATTTATTATTTCATCACAAATAGGAGTAACAAAACCACATAAATTAATGTATCAAAAAGCTCTTGATGAATTAAAAGTTTTTCCTGATCAAGCAGTTTTCATTGATGATCATTTAGTGAACGTTTATGGTGCTATGGATTTAGGAATTAGCGGGATTTTATTGTGTAGAAACAAATGGGGATATAGATGGAACAAAATAAAATCAATAGGAAAAAAATATCTTGTTATTAATCATTTAGAAGAGCTTCTTGAATTATTAAATATTGATCAATAATTTTCTTTTATCAGCAGTTATTGTCCCTATTAGCCAGTCTTTACTTCCCTACCACCAAAATATCACAGCTATAAAACATCAATGTTAATCTGTGTTGCTTGTAGCAACGAACAGTTTTTCATACAATAATGTTGTCAACAAAAAGGAGGTATCTCTAATGTTAAATGAAAACATTAAAGCCATCAGAAAGTCAAAAGGACTTTCGCAAGAAGAACTTGCTATCAAACTCAACGTAGTACGACAAACAATCTCTAAATGGGAGCAAGGCTTATCAGTTCCTGATTCTGATATGTTGATCTCTCTATCAGAGGTACTTGAAACACCAGTTAGTACTTTACTTGGAGAAACTGTAATTGAGTCAAAGCCAGATGATTTAAAAGTCATTTCAGAAAAACTGGAGATTATAAACTTACAGCTTGCACAAAGAAAAACAACAAGAAGAAAAATACTTCATTGGCTTTTTATTTCATTGTGTGTAGTTATTGTAATAATTTCTTTAGCTTTAATCTCATTCAATAGTTCTTATTTGGGTTGGAATTATAGTGATCCGGAAACAGCTGTTGTTGGAACAGTTATGCATGCTTTTGAATGGCTGTTTGTCAGATTAGCACCATTTATTCTTATAGGAGCAATCGTTGGAGTATTCTTGACACGGAAAAAAGTCTAAACTGTTCTCAAATTTTAATGTACTGTTCAGACTTCAAAATTCTAATTTCTATTCCATTTACTCTTTTTACATATCCACTACTCACTAGTGGTGTGTTAAAAGAGTTTTTATATACAGTTGTAATGTGATTTCCTAATCAACCAAAAAGACAAAGTTAATAAAATCACAACAAATGAATGCTGCAATTGGACTGGAAAGAAGCGAAAATAAAGTACTGATTGTACTCTTTGTTTTAAATAAGATAATACTATTTTTAAGATAGGGTAATGATCCATTGAAATTAATTGACATAAAAATATCTGAATTTCAATAGTTCCATCTGTTTTTCTTTGATCCATATTTCATAAGAAGATGATTAAAGAAATGATGCAACTATATTTTATTGAAATCAGAAATGTAAAGACAAAATCATTCAGTTAGTATATAATAATATTAAACACTTATTGATTGGAGTTGATTTTTCGTGTTTCAAGGTAGTTCATATAATTATTCTCTAAAAGCATTTGATGAAAGTCTACTAGACTTATATGATGAACAGTTCAACTATAATTCATTTAAAGAACTAATTCATAATAAAAGCGAAGAATCTCATCAAGTAATCAATCGGTTATTAAATCAATTTGAAATTGATACAGATGATGATGTTAATCTAAGAGTCAATCTATCAGATGAAGTTAAAGAAAAATATAAACAAGGGCTTATAAAGTTCGATAAAGATAAAGATGGCAACATGTATGCCCAATTACGTGATGAAAATGGCAAATACGGAAAGAAGCTTACCATTTCAGAAGAAACCAAACAAACAGATTTGGTTTTTGCAGCACAACTGAATACTATAAAGGATGTTCTTGTTGATATCTTGGATCTATTGGAAAATATAGAAGAATGCGTAAACAATGTTCTGACTGATCTTCATAACGATAGAGTTGGTCTATATTACAGTGGCATTAGCATTTATCTGGAAGCTTTACAGACAACTGATACTTCATTACAAAAACAACTGATTGCTCAGTCAATAAAATCACTTAGCGATTCGCAAGCTCAGATAATCCAAGAATTAAAAAGCGATGTCGCATATCTAAAATCTTCAGAATATCAGAAAATTAAAAAGAAGAAACACGAACGCCTGGTGGAAAAAATGCAAAACATCCATGAGTGCTATCAAACTATTAATCGAATCATAACATTAAAAGCAATGATATACTTTGATAACAATCAGTTATCTTCCATGCTGATGGTGTGCAAACAATATCAACGATTTATTGATGCATTCATTAAACCCAATGCCGCTTTTTTAATTGAATGTGATCCTCGTGATGACAAGTTAATAAACGGGATTTGGAGCAAGCGTGCAAATGCATTTATTGAATGTAAAGAACTTCAGAATGTTTTGAACGATAATAATCATTTTTATATCGAGATGGAGGATAAGTAATATGGATTCTAGAAAGAAAGCATGTCCAAATGAAAGTTGTAAAACATATAAAAAGCAAAAGTATAGTTCCAAGATAAATTTCTGCCCTGAATGTGGCACTGAACTCATTTTTGTATGTAAAAGCATGAAATGTTTTAAGCCATTAGATGCTGATAATCATAATCATGCATATTGTTTTGAATGCGATACAAAGCATAAAGACCAGCGAGATAAAGCGATTGATGTTGCCAAAAAAGGAGCTGCTGCAGTTGGTGCAGTCGTTGTCGTTCCTTTTGTTAAAGTATTGGAAAAAGATGCTGGCAAAATAGCACAAAAAGCAGCACATGGTGTTGTTGATGCCGCTGTTAAAATTGTAAAGAAATAAGTGACATTTATTAATGTTTTTTGACAGATTATAAGTAAAGTTGGTGAAGTAATGGGTTTTTTATGTCTAATAATCGTTATATGGGCATTAGCAGATGGTAGATTACTCCAGGTATCTGCAGATACAAGAACCGTTATTTTCAGTTAGATAACAAATATGACCGTGTACTGTATCTCAACAACTATCCTGGATTCCTGAAGGATGAATTCGTATCCGAACTATGCGATCTGAATCGCAATCTCATGTATTCAATGGATATCATATCCATTCCAACTGATGAAGCCGTTCGAGAAGTCGAAAACAAGTTCCTGGTGTTGAAAAGAACATTACCGATTGGCAGATGAAGCAGAACCGCAACAACAATTTCTCGGCAATCATCCCCTACGATATGGAACTGCAGCGAAAGGAGTGCAAGGAATTCCTGGATGATCTGATTGTAAGGGACCAGAGGATGATGCTTTGCAATATTACACTGGTCCATCTTGCTGATTCATTGGAAGAACTGGATAAGGATACTGAAACACTGAAATCCATTGCCAGAAAGTATGTGTGTGAACTTGAAACATTGTATTTTGCCAAAAGGCAATTGGATGGACTTGTTACTGCTTTACCAATTGGTATCAATCGGTTGAATATCACCTGAACTCTATTAACCGAAAGTGCAGCAGTATTCATCCCCTTCCTTGCCCAGGAAATCATGGACAAGGGTGGCATCTGGTATGGTCAGAATACCATCACCAACAATCCAATTCTCTGTAACAAAGAATTGCTGCAGAATCCCAATGCCTTTGTTCTTGGCGTACCTGGACCAGGTAAATCCTTCTTAACAAAAGAGAAATTGAATTCATTATCATGTCTACCGATGATGATGTCATCATTGCCGATTCTGAAGGAGAATATGATCCAATTGTTAAAGTTTTTGGTGGACAGGTGATTGATACTGGAACCAACAGTTCAGATCACATCAACGCAATGGATATGGCGGAGGGATATGGTGATTCCGGCAA
>CAMEIZ010000068.1 GCA_945919165.1 uncultured Traorella sp. | reverse complement strand
CAATAAACTGCGTGATTAAATAAGGAGTTGTCACAAACAGCATGTAAGGAAGCGTGATTTTTGTAAACATTTTCCATGGACCAGCACCGTCAATTTTGGCACTTTCATATAAATCCTGTGGTATGTTCATTAAAATACCGCTGGTAATCAGCATTGAATAAGGAACTCCTACCCAAAGGTTAACCACAATAACAACCACTTTCGCAAGCGTACCATTTGTCAAAAATGGTATAAAATCAGTTTCGCCCAAAATTCCCAAAGTCCTTAAAAGAACATTTACTGCACCCTGATCATGTAAAAGCTTACTCATTAACATTAATGAAACAAACTGAGGTACGGCAATGGTAATAACAAAGAAAGTTCTCCACATTCCTTTAAACTTAATTCCTTTTCGATTGATCAGAATGGCTAACAGCATACCTAAAATATAGTTCAAAAAAGTAGCAAATATCGCCCAAACAATCGTCCAGATAAACAAATCTCTAAAAGTTGTGAAATAGAATGGATTTCCACCAAACAGATCTTTGAAATTGCTCAAACCAACCCAAGTAAACAATTTTCCCGGAGGCTGATGCGTTTTATTATAATTTGTAAAAGCTAAAGCAATCATGAAAATCAGAGGCAAAACAGTAAATACAAAGGTTAACAGTAAAGGTACTGATAATACAGTGATATGAAAATTTTTATCCCATAAATCTCTGTAATCTTCTTTGAAAGAATTGATGTGTTTTCCCTGTTCTGCTAATTTCTGCGTATGATAAGCAGACTTGATATTCATATAATAAACACAGATAAAGGCAATGATGATCACAACTGTACATATGCCAAACAAAAGCAGCAGCAGTGAATTATCCCCCAAAATTTTCTGGTAAATCTGCTTTTCTTCATTCCAGACTTCCGTTTGTTCATTCACACCCAAAGTTGACAGCATTGACAGATAATAGAAACCATTGACAATCATATAAGCAATAAAACCTATTTCAATTCCTAAAAACAAAAGCCCCTTTGCAACTTGTTTTCTGGTGAAATTTCCAAAACCCATAATCAGATAACTGAGTCTTGTTTTGATATCACCATCTTGAAATATCTTGAAATAATTGACAAACGGAGAAGCAATTACCTTCATTATTTTTTTTATTTTTTTCATAGCAATCTCCTTTTACTACTTGATAAATGAAAAAGGTAAATGATGCCTGTTAAGCAGATTTACCCTTCAATTACGCTTAATATAAGAGAAGGGCAAATTTTCATTTGCCCTTGATCTACTTATTTATTCTTTTCAGCAACGATCTGAGCCTGCAAGTTATCTAACAATTCTTCAGAAGTCTTAGAGTAGTCTTTTCCTTCAAGTGCAGTACCAACTGCTTCAGCAGGTGTCCAGTATTCACCAACAACGTCTTTCTGAGAAATACCAAACACTGACTGAGCTGCCAATGCAGATAATGCAACGTTCGCTTTTACTTCATCAGAAGCTGCAACATTTAAGTTAGAAGGTCCAATTTCACGTTTCTGGAAACGGATTAACTGGTTTTCTTCATTTGTTAACCATTCAGCCAAAGCCATAGCTTCTTCTGGGAAATCAGTCTGTGAGTTTACACCCATCAGTTTATATCCAACAAAGCTTCCCATCTGTACCTGTTCACCAGCTAATGTGAAAGTAGGTAATTTTGTAGCAGCATAGTTGTCACCTAAGATTTCTGCGATATCTTTTGAGTTCCACTGTCCGGAAACACCAGCAATAATAGATCCATCCTGGAATCCAGCCTTCAATACATTATCATCACCTGTTAAGAATGCTTTATCAGCAGTAAATGCCTTAACAGCGTCTAAAGCTGCAACACCTTTTGCTTTGTCAATTGAGAAGTATGGATCTTCCATTGAGAACTGAGCACCAGCTGCAATTAAGAAAGAAGCAATGTAATATCCATTTGAAACATCCATGAATACTTTCTTGCCAGCTGTGTTAGCAGCAGCCATCAATCCATCCAGAGTTGCGATATCTGTATCAGATAATGCAGCTTTGTTGTAATATAAGAAATATCCATTATCAGCTGAGAATGGGTAAGCATATAATTCGTCACCTTTACTTGCAGCATCAATAGCACCTTCCATATTTGCTTTCACAACTGCATCTTTATTACGAGTAACTTTATACAAAGCACCTGCATCAATCAATTCATACAACTGATCATTTGGGAATGCGAATACATCAGCAGCTGCTGCTGGATCTTCCAAATATTTAGCCTTTGCATCAGGTTCACCAACAACACCTAAAGTGATATCCCATGTTTTGTCTGGGTTTGCTTCTTTAAAAGCTTCGATCATTTCACCAAGCATTGCCTGGTCGTCCTGAGCTCCCCAAACCTTCAGAGTAACTGTTTCGCCACCCTGTTTGCTGCCGCAGGCACCTAAACTTAATGCCATACCAACAGCCAGAACTGTTTTCATAAATTTTTTAAACATAGTCTTCCTTTCTGGAAAACGTTTTTCCTGTATTCAAAAAAAATAAAGCGTTTACAGAAATCGTTTTCCCTCCTTGTGCTTTTATCATACTCTTTCTGCAGAATGTTTGTCAAGTACTATTTGTAAACGATTTCATATTTTTATTTTTTTAATCAGTTTTAGGTAAATAACCCATAATTAAGTTTGAAAAAAACGTTTGAAATGTTTATTACTTTATTAATTCTTATGTGAAATAAAAAAGATTATGCATATTTAAATGAAATAAAACTAAAAAAGATCCTTTGATTCGGATCCTTTTATGTAATCAAAATAGATTTAATATTTTCTACTTAATTAATCGTGTTGTCTTTTTGTCAAAGAAGTGAATCTTTGCCATATCAACAAACAAATCAACTTCTTCTCCGATTGAAATATTTAAGCGTGATGGCACTTTCGCAATGACACGACTGCCACCTAACTGACCATGAACAACAAATTCATGTCCCAATAATTCACAGATTTCAACTTTATACGTAAATTTAGCGCTTGGATATGTTGAGTGAACAATAACTTCTCCATGAATATCTTCCGGACGAATACCCAACACAACATCTTGTCCATTATATTCCATCAAATCTTCGTGGAACATATCCGGAACATCCCAACTCATACCGGCAACATTAATCTTACCGTTTTCATAACGACAGTCAATAAAATTCATAGCAGGAGAACCCAAAAAGCTTCCAACAAAGATATTTGCCGGATTATTATAGATTTCTTTTGGTGTTCCAATCTGTTGAATATAACCATCTTTCATTACGACAATACGATCTGCCATTGTCATGGCTTCAGTCTGATCATGTGTTACATAAATCGTAGTCGCATTGATATCATGATGTAATTTAATAATTTCAGAGCGCATCTGAACACGAAGCTTGGCATCCAGATTTGACAAAGGTTCATCCATCAGAAAAACCTTTGAATTACGGACAATTGCACGTCCCAGTGCAACACGCTGACGCTGTCCTCCAGACAAAGCTTTCGGTTTACGGTCTAAATACGGTTCAATTTCCAGAATTCTGGCAACTTCTCGTACTCGTTTATCAATTTCATCTTTTGGAAGCTTTCTGATTTTTAAACCAAAAGCCATATTTTCATAAACACTCATATGCGGATAAAGAGCATAAGACTGGAAAACCATTGCGATGTCACGATCCTTAGGTTCCACTTCATTGCACAGCACTCCATCAATATAGAGCTCACCGCTAGTGATTTCCTCCAAGCCGGCAATCATACGCAGTGTTGTTGATTTTCCGCAACCGCTAGGCCCAACAAAAACCACAAATTCCTTATCCTTGATCTCCAGATTAAAATCAAAGACAGCCTGAACATTATTGTCATAAACTTTATTAATATTTTTTAATACTACTTCTGCCATATTGTACCCTCCATAGGTACTATATCACAGAGTCATTTCAATTACTTGTGCACTATGCACAAATTAAAAGCTGCATCGCATAATAAAAATACATCGCATTATGAAAATCACGAATATCCAAAGAAGTAGATGTGATAAATTTGTTCAACCGATAAGTAAACGTATTGCGATGAATATACAATTTATCAGCAGCTCGCGATACATTCATACCACAGTTGATATACATCAATGCACAAAGAAGTTCATCATGATCAAGATGACCAAATTGTTTGATCAGATACTTTTTCACATCCTGCTGATGCAGAATGCACATCAACAAAACATCGCAGAGATAAGAACATTTCTCATAACATAAAGACGTTGCTTTATAGAGAAAAAATAAGGCTGTATCACTTTCCTCATAACTTGCGACAATAGTAAGGCTCATCCCAAAATCATGAATAAACAAAGACAGAATGGTATCCATAAAATCAAAGAAATCATCTTCAGCTAACAGAATACCTGTCGTATCATTAATTTTAGTATGTGAAAACTCTTTTCGATAATTTTCTTTTAAGAATTCTAAAAGCTGTATTTCACCGTTTGCCTTAGATATCTGATAATAATAGTATTTCATACATCTATCTCCACTAACAAACACTCATATGGTCTTAAATGAAGTGTATGGTCTATAAAACAAAGATCAGGATAATTATGCAGATAGAGTGTTAAAATCTGATAAGGAAACGAAAAATCAATCAACTGATCCCTAAAATTTGAAATTACGGCAATGGTTTTTTCCTTTTTCTTCATATAGGCAAATACATCTAGATGTTCTTCATCAATAAGTTCAAAGCTGCCGTAAACCGCTTCCTTTTTTAATTCATTTTTTCTTAATGAAATAGCTTTTCGATAATAATTCAAAATAGAGTCTTCATCTTTTTCCTGCTCTTTCACATTCACTTCATGATAGTTCCCATTTACTTTCATATACGGATTTGTTTTTGAAAAACCGGCATTTTGACTATCATCCCACTGCATGGGTGTTCTGGCGTTTACTCTTGAAGTACGGCGCAGAAAACGCAGTATTTTTTCTTCACTCAGGGTATTTTTTCTTGAGTGATAATAATTCTGAGCACTGACATCTTTAAAATCTTCAATCCGTGTATAATCAACATTGCTCATGCCGATTTCTTCCCCATTATAAATAAAGGGTGTACCATACATAAACAAAAGTGTCGTACAAAGCATTTTTGCGCTTTCCTTACGATATTTGATACTTCCATATTGAGAGACAACTCTTGGATGATCATGATTCAGCCAATATAGCGGCATCCAGCTTTTCTGATCATAAGCCTCATACCACTTCTTAAACAGCTTCTTCATATTGACTACTTGGGTAATGATTTCATCATCCTCTTTTTCATCACTTCCATATGCCCCATTTTCCCAGCAGGTATCAAAATTAAAAACCATGTTCAGACTGCCTTTTCCATATTCCGTATATTTTAAAGCATCCATTGTACTGGCACATCCGCCAACCTCACCAATGGTTAAAACATCATAATGATTTAATACTTTTTCTTTAAATTCTGCCAAATAATCAAAAAGCTCAGAACGGTTTGAAAACTTATCCGTATCATAAGCAATTCCCTTTTCATTAACTGGCTGATCACTGTCACAAAAACTAGTATCCTTGGCTAAATGCGCAATGGCATCCAAACGAAAGCCATCTACTCCTCGATCTAGCCAATAACGTGCAATTTTATACATACTGCTGCGGACTTTTTCATTCTGCCAGTTTAAATCAGGCATTTTTTTTGAAAATATATGCAAATAATACTGATCTACTTCACTAACATATGTCCAGGCACTTTCACTAAAAAAAGAAGACCAGTTGTTTGGTTCATCACGCCAGATATAATAATCATGATACGGATTGTTTTTTGATTTTTTTGCTTCAGTAAACCAATAGTGTTCATCTGAAGTATGATTCATCACAAAATCAAATAAGACAAACATCCCACGAAGATGGGCTTGTTTTAACAGTTCATCCAGATCTTCATTGGTACCAAATCTAGGATCAACCTGCATATAGTCTGAAATATCATAGCCATTATCATCCATTGGCGATTTAAAAAAAGGGGTGATCCATAAAAGATTAACGCCGAGTTTTTCCAAATAATCAAGTTTTTGAATAATACCCTGTAAATCTCCTAGTCCATCCTGATTGGAATCATAAAAAGAGGCAGGATAGATTTCATACCCTATAGCTTCTTTCCAATTCATTTTGATTCCCCCTTTTTTACAGCTGTACCCGTTTTAGATATTCATTATATATCCGTAACACTTCATCATGATCAAAAGGACTGTTTTCCTTTTCAATGCAATCCAGCACCTGGTTCATTCCTTTTTCAATGGCTTTTTTTAGTTCTTCTGAATAACCCATTTCAAATCCATGCTGATCATATTCATCTTCATCAAGAATCATACATTCCATCTGAGGGTTTACTTTCACATCCAAATCATAATCAATATTTTTTAGACTTTCTCCATCATATATACTTGGAGAAGCAATATTCACATAATAGAATATACCCGTTTTTCGGATCATGCTGATCACATTGTACCATTTATCCGGATAGAAGAAACAAATAGCCGGTTCTCTTGTAATCCACTTTCTGCCATCACTTTCACTGACCCATGTTTTATTAGTCACACAGACAATTCTTTGATTGTTTGCTTCAATGACATAGCCTTTTGCCCATGTACGGTGTAGTGAGCCGTCATGCTTAAAGCTCTGGATATAAATCATTTCATTTTCTTTTGGAAGCATAGCCTCACTCCTAACTTTTTCTATTATACACAAAATTATCACTATTTTGAATAATCTTTTTTATACAAGGCCATATTATTCATGAAAAGGAGGCTATTAAAATGACCTTAACACCAAAAGACTGTCTTTACATGGAAGATATTGTTACCGCCGCAATGCTCATCTACAAAAAAACTAAGCTGGAAATAGAACAGCTAAGTGATGAAAATCTAAAAACATTTTTAGAAGATATCTGCAAAGAGCTTAAAAATCAAGCAGAAGAACTCACAGAAATTATGGAGGAAGCCTAAATGAATTTTACAGATGAACAAATTATCAACTGTGCGCTTATATCATTCAAACATCTGCGTATTATGGCTGCTTATTTTGCTGAAGAGGCTGGCACACCGGAATTGTTTGAACAAGCCAACCAGCTCTTTGAAGAGCTTACGCGTATACAACGAAGTCTTTATGATAAGATGATTGAAGAAAACTGGATGAGTGTTTCAGCACAGACAAAAAGTTCAATTGATAAAACTGCCAAAAATCTCAGAAAAACCGTAAATGAAATGAAATAGATGGAGAAATCCATCTTTTTATTGAACTTTTTTACTGGTTTTCTTATAATACTTCTCTGAATATACTTCTTGAACAAATCAAAGCACTATGTGAAAATGAACATGATCTGATTGCCAATCTTGCTAATATTTCAGCCTGTCTCAATGAAAACATGGATCGCATCAACTGGGTAGGTTTCTATATCATGAAAGATGGAGAACTTGTGTTAGGACCTTTTCAGGGAAAACCAGCCTGTATTCGAATCCCTATTGGAAAGGGTGTCTGCGGTACTTGTGTCAAAGAAAAAAAGATTCAAAGAATTGAAGATGTTCATCAGTTTCCAGGCCATATTGCCTGTGACAGTGCCTCAAATAGTGAAATCGTTCTGCCGTTATTTAAAAATGGCGAAGTGATGGCTGTATTAGATATTGATTCACCGCATTTTAAACGCTTCACTCAGAATGATGAAAGAATACTTGAAGAGGTTAGTGAATATATTTCCACATTGTTTTAAAAAAGTGCTCATTAAGGACAGCGTTCATAAGACAGTTAACAGTCACAGCAGTTTGTTCTTCTGTGACTGTTCTTGTATCTTTCCCTATTATGTAATAGCATGGGACCAAAAGACCTATAAATCGGAATTTTACGCACTGAGTTCAGTGTTTTAAGTGAAGGAGAACATAATGCCAAAGAAAAAGAAATTAGTGGATGATTTTCAAGAAATAATTGACAGTGGTGATTTTGAGGCATTCAGAAGTGTATTTGAAAAATGTGAAATAACAGCTACTGGTAGAGGAAAGACTACGTGTAACGCTTTTTCATATCGGAACTTAACGCCCAAACATATTCAATTTTTAATTGATAATGGGTTAGAAGTAAATGGGGATTGTGGATTTGGTTATCCACCAGTTGCTTTTCATGCAGCAAATAAAGAGAACTTGAAATGCCTTCTAAAAAATGGAGCGGACATTGATTATATTGCTGTTTTTTACAGAGGAAGTGCATTGACAAAAGCATGTTCTACACTAGATGCGGAAGCTGTTAAAAATTTGCTGGATGAAAATGCTTCAATAAATGTATCAGGTGATATTGACGGAAAAACACTATTAGATACAACCTTGGCGCATTGTGATAATATCTATATTCCTAAAGCGCTTGCTATTTCAAAAATGTTGCTAAATGCAGGTGCACTGATAACTGATAAAACAATCGGATATGTTCAAAAGATAGGTGAAAGATTTGAGTTTTTTAGAGACAACATAAGCAAAGATATTGTGGATGAACTCAGTGCAACACTTGATGAACTGTATGAATTATTTGATGTTGCGCCTGTAGCACGAAGAACAATGCATAATGGTATAACACAAATATCTGTAAAAGGAAAAAGATGGCAGGAACAGTACGATGAATTGTGGAATATGTTGGTTCCGGGGAAGGGAAAAGCACAAACCATACAGGGAGAGATGCTTCGTATTGTTGGTAGAGTTACTCACGAAATACTTGATAATGGTGGTATCAATTGGGATGATGACTATATAGAGATGCTTCATACATTAAGTGGATTTTTGAATCTTAATAAGGGAATGGAGACGAAACTCATAGAAGAAGCGACTTGCATTACAAAGCATATTACGGTATCTACGGATAAAAATACTTTATATCGATTAACAGAAATTATAGTGAAATGGGTTTTGGCTAACCCAGAACCCATTTCACTCAGTGAAGTTAATTATGAAAGATAATTTTTAGTCTGAAGAGATTTAGAGGGCAACGTAAATTCCAGTTTGTGAAGGAGATTAAAAATGAAGATATTTGATAAATTTAGAAAATTTGATAACACATTTGAAACATTAAATAAAATAATGGGAACAGAATTCATCAGCTTATATAGTAAAGAAACAAATACACCATTTGAAGAAACTACAGAGTTAGAAAGACAAATTTTAGCAGTATATTTTTTTGGTATGTCTAATGGATTAATGCAACATATAAAATTAGAAATGACGTTATTAGAAATTATAGAAGTAATTCAAAAGAATTTAATTGATATTTTTTGTTATTCTAAC
>CAMEIZ010000067.1 GCA_945919165.1 uncultured Traorella sp. | reverse complement strand
ATACGAGTTCCCACATTCACTTTCGATTCCAGTTTAGATTCACCACAGCACTGTTCAGCCAATTCTTTAAAAAGCGGAATGCCTAAACCAATTCGCCGTGTTGTACGAGTTGTATAAAACGGATCCAATACAGCCTGCTGCATATTTTCATCCATTCCCATACCATCATCACAGATTTCCATGACAATTTGATCGTTGATATCACTTTCCATGAGTGAAATAACAATCATTTTCGCATGAGCACGGACACTGTTCGAACCAATATCCAAAAGATGCATGCTTAAGTTTTCCATCATATCCATTTCCTCCAGCACTCATCAAGTCTCTTTTCATCTACAATATTTTCAAAAAGGCCTATATCCTGAAGAAAATGAGCATCACTGTTTACTATCCAAAACGGATCCTTGATCCATGGATGCATCTCTATTACATGTTTCTTTTGAGCTTGATTTTTTACTTCAATCATATCGAATTGTAAGTTTTCGTTAATAAATCCCAGCTGAGTCAGAATTGAATTAGCTTTATCACAAACATGAGCCAGACACATCAATCCATGACAGCGATGAATTTGAACTTCAAGTTCATCAATAGATAAATCTAAGGATTGGATCAATAACACCTCTTCATGTGAAATCACTTCATCCCATTCATTAAATAAAAACTGATTTCCAAAATAATTGACATCATTTTGAATCGGCAAAAGATGTTCATTCAACACACTCTGAAAAGTCTCAATATCGTTTTCTTCACGAAAATAAGCTATTATGTGAACATCCTCAACCGTCTGTACTTCCACCCCATAGATATAGTGAATCCCAATACGATCTGCCACCTGTTTCATGATTTTCTGTTGTTTCAAGGAATTGTGATCCGTCACACTGATACAGTCAAGCCCGGCAATAAGAGCCATATTGACAATATTATTAGGCGACATATCATCATTGGCACACGGTGAGAGTGCAGAATGGATATGAAGATCTGCTTTCATGTTAACAACCTAATTCTGCAGCCTTTTTCGCTACCTCATAAGCGCTTAAATCCGTCATAAACACGGCAATATCTTCTTCCATGGCTTTATCGAGAGTTTCCTTGGGAACCTGTGCTGAAGAAGCTATGACAAGAGCACTTAAATCTTTCAATGCACAAACAGCTACGATATTCAAATGAGTCTGTACTGTAACCCACACTTGTCCAGGCTTTGAATGACCCATGACCCAGCTTAACAGATCACCAACAAAAACACCGCTGATCTCTTTTTCCAAAGCTTTAGGAGTGGCCATCACTTCAAAGCCCGTTTTTTCTTTAAACTCTTTCACCAGCATTCTGATTCCTCCTTTGAATAATCTTACAATCTTCAATCGACTGCACTTGATCCACAATCGCTTCAGCCATACTTCGACAGGAAGGATAACCACAAGCTCCGCAATCAAATCCCGGTAAATGATCAAATGCGTCATTGATGGCATTAAAACGTTTCAGCTGTTCAAACATGTTCTTGTTTTTTTGTGCAGAAACATCTTTTTTCTTCATGATATCTTCCAGTGAATAATTCTTTGGTGCTACATGGCTTGCTTTCATAAGATCATGCATATTGAGACGTCCGTTAAACGGATTTCCCCATAAAAACTGACCGCCTATACATCCATTAAAACAAGCACTTAATGAAAGATATCGTACTTCCTTCGACAGACCAAATTCAGAAAGTTCCAACGCCTTTCGCACCTTTTTCATTCCATTCACCGAAAGAATCTGTGCATCAAAGCGCTGTCCCAATCCCGTTGCCACTGATTTGATTCCCTGAGTACATAATTGAAGCTCTGCTTCATCTTCATTGCGATAAGAATTGATCAGCGGAAACAAATCAACAATAGACAAACAATGATCAATTTCACTTTCCTTATTCCCATAAGGATATTTACCAAATGTCAGCTTCGAAGGACATTCACATAACAGAAAGATTCCGGCATCAGAGCCATATTTCTTTCTGACTTCTCTGGCTGCCAGCATAGCCGGATATTCAAAGCTGACCTGTCGTTCTAACAACATCGGATACTGCTTCATAATCATTTCATTCACCACCGGACAGAAAGAAGAAATATACATTCCCTCATGATTCTTTTCCATCAGATCATTAACAAGATCATAAACAGCTCCTTCATATTCACTTAAATAAACCAGTTCATCAAAACCCAGTTTATTTAAAGCCGCATTAAGTCTTCTGGCATCTTTTTCTGTTGCACAATCACAATAGATGGAGCTTGGCACCAGACAAATGCTTTTTTTATAATTCTTCGTATCGACTAAAGTACTCCCTTTTGCACTCAGTCCAGAATGTTTACAGGCACTGATGCATTCTCCGCAATTGATGCATTTATCAGCAGAGATCTGCACGCGTTCATCTTTGATCGTAATCGCTTCTGTCGGACAGGTCTTTAAACAGTGCATACATTTTACACATTTATGAAGCGTATAAGTAATCACTCTCATATCTTAAACCCTATCTTTAACCTTGTTCCACTTGTTGAAGTTGTCAAATCAAATGTGTCCGACATTCGTTTGATATTTGGCAATCCCATTCCGGCTCCAAACCCAAATTCTCTGGCACTTTTACTAGCAGTTGAATATCCCGGAGTCATTGCTTTTTCAATATCCTCAATTCCAGGTCCATGATCATGAAACATCAAATTGACATATCCTTCATCCAGAATAGTCAGTATGATTTCTCCTCCATAGGAATGAATGATCATATTGATTTCAGCTTCATAACAGGCTACGGCGATTCTTCTGAGAATATTACTGTCAACTCCCAGCTGTTTCAAAAGTGTCTTGATATTGGTTGAAACCTTTCCGGCATTGGCATAATCATCTTTTATTACAAAATAATGCTGATCAAACATTTTTTAGTCCCAGACTGTATAATTTTCCACAGGCTTCAAACATCGTCAGTGCTGTACAGATAACATTCAGCCCACTTTCATTAGCCAGTCTGATTTCTTCCTCATTAAATTGTTTGTTTCTTACGATCAAAATAGTTTTAATATCCAGCATCACAGCTGTACGAATGCTTTGAGAATTGCAAAGTCCTGTAATCAGAATTGTTTTTTCATGATTTTTTTGAATCAGTGCCAACGCATCACTCATCAGATCAGAAGCAAACGCCACCTCAACATCAGCATTTTCATCCTGACAAACAAGTATTGTTCCTTTGACACTTGATGCAATCTCTTGTATTTTCATACTACTCACTCGCAATAATAGCAGAAATAAGCTGTTTCATATCATCCGGATTGGTCATATTTCCATGAACTTTACCGTCCACAATCGCTACCGGAGCTAAGCCACAGGCACCTAAACAGCGTGTCGCATCAATTGAAAACAAACCATCAGGACTTGTTTCATTCACCTTACAATGAGTTGCTTCACATATGGTTTCTAAAAGTTTCTGAGCACCTTTTACATAACAAGCTGTTCCCATGCACACATTGATGACATGTTTACCCTTTGGCTGAGTAGTAAACTGAGCATAGAAAGTCACCACCCCATAAACATTGGCTACACTGACCTGACAGGCATCTGCAATCTTCACCATAGCTTCAAAAGGAATATAGCCACATTCATTCTGCACATCATGCAGCATCAGTTTTACCGGTCCCGGTTTTCCGGTATGACGAGCAACAATCTCATCAATTTTCTTTTTTGTTTCGGCATTCAATTTATCCATCATTTCAATACCTCTCTTTTTCTGTATTTTAACATTTTTCCAAAACAATGAAAACACTTTCATATCATTTTTATAAAAATCCGAAATCATTTTTTCGTATCTGGCTAAAAAAAAAGAGATGATCAATTCTTTTCAAGATCATTCTCATTACAATGAATCAGTCCTGTTTATTCCAATATCGATTCAATAAATGAATCAGTCCTTCCAACCCCATCAGCAACAAAATCAACCAAATCGTCCACGCAAAAGTAGAAATCATGTCAACATGAATCCGACAAAGCTGAAATTGACGTCCTACTCCCGGTGAAACAGATCCCATGATTTCAGCCATAATTCCCACTTTAAATGTTAATCCGATTCCATTTGACAAAGAAGCAAAAATATAAGTGGAAATCAGCGGCAAATAGACACGAAATATTTCTGTAATCTTTTTTTCCGGATAAATCTTCATGACATCCAGATAATCTTGATCAATGCTTTTCATTCCATTTAAAACATTGGCATAGGCCATTGGAAACATTACCATAAAACTGATCACACGCATGGTAAAATCTGAGCTGCTCCAAATCAGCACAATCAAAATATAGGAAATATTAGGAATACTTTTAAGAATCGTATAAATCGGTTCAAAATACTCTTCAATGTGCGAATTCATGCCGGCTGCAATTCCAATGATCAGTGCCAAAACCATCGCAAAAAACAAACCGCTTAAGCTTCTTAAAAGCGTATAACCAAAAGCCTCATAGAATTCATAGCTGAAAGCCAATTCCCTCATTCTAACAAGCACATCAAAAAAAGAGGGAAGCTTAATCGAATTATCCACCATCATCCCCAAAACAATCCATACCATGACAAGAACAAAAACAGTGATCCAACTTCTTTTTTTCATAATTTCATTATACTTGAAAGAAGATAAAAATAAAACAAAAAAAAGAGCTAACCCTACGTTAACTCTTTTCTAAAATTTACTTTGATAACATCTCATCACTGAATTCAATATTCATTAAGGATAACAAAACACTCAGATCATTCTTGCATTGAGCAGCATCGGTATAATGAATATTCTGTTTCTGCCAGGTTGCTTTTGAAAGAGCAGCACTTGGTACACCTAAACGATCGGCACCAATCTGATCCACCAGAGTTTCAATTTGATCAGGATTTTGAAGAGCTGTTTCATTAACAAAAGTTTCAATCTTCTTTAACAAATCCTCTACTTTGTCTTCACTGCCTTTTTTCACAAAGATAGCCGCCTGAGGAAAGCCTTCTGTTTCGGTTTCCATCTTTTCCTGATAAGCTTTCTGTAAATTCAAAAGTACATGCAGTTCAATGTTTTGTTCTTTGGCTTTTTTAATCGTAGCAGTCAGTGCAGGCTCAGCCAGCATTCCGCAATTAGCCTTTTTGCTTAAGAGGGCAGCCTGAACATCAACCGCACTGGAATACATCTGAACAGAAGGTACTAATCCTTCCATATCTATGGCCTTTCTCAAAACAAAATCGACAACGCTACCTTCACCAAAGCTTGCAAATGTTCCTTCTTCAGTCAAAGCATTTTCACTTGTTCCTACCAGATACAAATTGCCCCACGTGATAACAGCTTTTAAGCGATATTCGCTTTTTCCTGCCTGAATCATCTTAGCACCCAAATTAACCGGAGCCAAAATCACATCATATTCACTGTCTTCTTTAACAAGCTCAGCACTCACTACTTCACTGCCTGTTACAAAATCAAATGTGTTTTCACTCTCTTCTGATACAACATCTAACAATGATAAAGCCGGAGCTCCGGTTGGAGATAATACTTGAATTGGTTCATTTTCTTTTGTAGATGAACATCCTGCCAGAACCAAAGCAGCTAACAATAAGGTTTTTAAATATCGCATCTTGTTTTCTCCTCAATTTCTTTTTTCAGCATTTTTAAGAATTCATCAAATGGTACGGTTACAGATTCTTTGCTTCCCTGACGACGGATTGTTACAGTATTGTTTTCAGCTTCTCCATCACCCAAGACAATCTGAACCGGAATCTTTTTCATCTGTGCTTCGCGTATACGATATCCTAGTTTTTCATTTCTTGCATCTAATTTGCTTCGAATATTAGCATCCAATAAAGCCTGATGAATTTTAGAAGCATATTCATAATGCAGTTCATGATGAACCGGAATAACTTCAACCTGAACAGGTGCCAGCCACATTGGAAATTTACCGCCAAAGTGTTCAATTAGAATTCCAATGAAACGTTCAACTGATCCAAAGATAACACGGTGCAGCATAACCGGACGAACCTTCTCTCCATGTTCATCAACATAAGTTAAATCAAATCGTTCAGGTAAATTCATATCCAACTGAATGGTACCGCACTGCCAAACTCTTCCTAAAGAGTCCTTAATATGGAAATCCAGCTTTGGTCCATAGAAAGCACCATCTCCTGGATTAATTTTAAATGTTTTACCAGCTGCTTCACAGGCTTTTGCCAGAGCTGCTTCACTTCTTTCCCAGACTTCCAGATCACCGATGTATTTTTCAAGCGGGCGAGTGCTGAGTTCAATGTCATAAGTCAAGCCAAAAATCGCATAAACGCGATCAATAAACTGAATTAATGAAACAACTTCACTTTCAATCTGATCCATTCTCATAAAAATATGAGCATCATCCTGAGTAAATGTACGAACTCTAAACAGACCATTTAAAGCTCCACTGGCTTCATGACGATGTACCTGTCCCAATTCACCCATTCTCAAAGGAAAATCCTTATAGGAATGCAAAGAGTTTTTATATACCAGTAAAGCACCTGGACAGTTCATTGGCTTAATGGCAAATTCACGATCATCTACCATTGATGTATACATGTTTTCCTTGTAGTTATACCAGTGTCCGCTGACTTCCCATAATTCTTTGGACATCATAATAGGTGTCTTTACAAATACATAGTTTTCTTTAGTGTGTTCATCATACCAGAAGCGTTCCAACTCATTTCTTAAAATCATACCGTTTGGTAAGAAGAAAGGAGCTCCCGGTGCATATTCACTCATCATAAACAGCTCTAATTCCTTACCAAGCTTTTTATGATCACGTTTTTTAGCTTCTTCTAAAAGATGAAGATGTTCTTCCAGCTGTTCACTTGTTTCAAAGCAGACACCATAAACACGCTGCAGCATCTTATTATTGGCATCTGATTTATAGTAAGCACCTGAATGTTTCAAAAGCTTAAAGTTCTTCAGTAATTTTACACTTTCAACATGAGGTCCACGGCAAAGATCCACAAAATCTCCCTGACGGTAACAGGTAATGCTTCCATCTTCCAAGCCCTCAATTAAATCAAGCTTGTATTCATCATCTTTAAACATTTCCATCGCTTCTTCTTTAGAATGATGTTCACAGACGATGCGCTTACCATCTTTGGCAATTTTTTTCATTTCTTTTTCAATTTTAGGCAGATCCTCATCACGAATTACATCATCACCCAAATCCATATCATAATAGAAACCATCACTGATAACCGGTCCTACCCAAAACTTTGCATGTGGATAAAGATGTTTGATAGCCTGTGCCATTAAGTGAGCACATGAATGATTCAAGACATTCAGTTTTTCATTTTCTTTAATATTGATCATACTTTCCTCCTATAAAAAAACGACTCCTCCAAAGGACGAGAGTCGTTTCGTGGTACCACCTTATTTTATGTATTTTCATACACCTCTTATCTTTTAACGCAAGATTCACGGTCTTATTTTCATAAGACAGCTCCTTGGGAGTAAACACATGCTATCAAAATGTCTTGCACCAACCGACATCTCTCTAAATTGAATCACAGGTATTCATGTCCAATTCATCGCTTATGTATCTATTTAACACCTAACTTGAAAAAAAGTCAATTCTTTTCATTCGATAATTCTTCCCATTTTTAAACAGTTTTTATGGGGAATAATCATATCATAAGCTTTAATGTTGTCTAATTTATCCTTCCAGAATCACAGATTCAAATAGTGCTTCCGCGTTTCCATCTAACAGCGATATGGTATGAAAAGCATCACGATTTGTAATCTCAAATACCTGATAGAATCCTGATGTCGCATATAAGGATTTAAAAGAAATTGTCAATATTTCATCCTTGACATCAAATTTGATATCTTCATATTTGGATTCACTGCCATAAAAGACGATATACGTTTTATCTTTTCGAACAAACTGATAAACACCGTCTTTTTTTAAATAAGGATAAAAATTGTTCTCTTGATTTGTGACGTCGACAAAATCAATGGGTTGTTCTTTTT
The DNA here is from genome assembly GCA_945919165.1 of uncultured Traorella sp. Classification (GTDB taxonomy): domain Bacteria; phylum Bacillota_I; class Bacilli_A; order Erysipelotrichales; family Erysipelotrichaceae; genus Traorella. The sequence continues at coordinate 1,347 of CAMEIZ010000067.1, read as the reverse complement.
TAGAAGCACATCCACTTAAAAGTAAAAAGACACTGAATGCGATAAGCAGTTTTTTCATGGTTCTCCTTTCTGTGATTAAATCACAAAGTCCCCATTTACAAATACATCCTTTTCCTTTCCATCCTTATCGATTCCCTTAACATGCATATTTTTAGTTCCAAACATAAAATCAACATGTTCCATGGAGTCATTTCCTCCAGCTTCTAATAATTCTTCTTTACTCATATTTTCTCCGTTTTTCACATTGGTTGGATAGCAGGCACCTAAAGCTAGATGACAGCTGGCATTTTCATCAAACAATGTATTATAAAACAAAAGGTTCATTTCTGAAATCGGAGAATGATACGGTACTAAAGCTACTTCTCCCAAATAAGCACTTCCTTTGTCAAATTCGATCAGCTCTTTTAAAGAATCCTGATTCTTTTCGGCACCATAATCGACAACCTTGCCGTCTTTAAATTCAAACCAGAAGTTTTCAATCAGATTTCCTCCATAGTCTAATGGCTTTGATGCCACTACTTTTCCATTCACCGAAAGACGATCCGGCATTGTAAAGATTTCTTCTGTTGGCATATTTGGATTGAAGATAATATTACTTTTCTGTGTCAGTTCATAACCGCCTGCCCAGATATGGTTCTTCACTAAACCGACATATAAATCAGTTCCAAGTTCGCTGACAAAGTGAAGCTTATCAAAGTTACAGTGATTAAGTATGTCAATGCGGCTGGCAAATTCCTGATTATGAATCTCCCAGGCTTTATTTGGATCATTGTCGTCATCAACATGACAAGATGTTAGAATGGCATCCCACAGCTTTTCATTCGCCTTGTCTGCATCTAATTGCGGAAAGACTTTTTTAGCCCAAACAGGATTGCTGGCAGCTGCCACACACCATTGGGTCAAATTGGCAGCAGTATACTTATGATAAGGCTCTAATGCCTGAGAATATGCCTTATTACGCAAAGCTATTTTCCTGGTATCAACACCGCTCATAATTCCCGGAATCGGTGAAGTGATGGAAATCATGGCACTGAGATTTTCATAGATATCTTTTTGTTCTTCTACATAATAATCTTTGACCTCACAGAGTGTTTCTTCACTTTGATAGGTATAATGAAGTTTAGTTAAATGTTGATCAATCCAGTCTACCTGAACCTTTTTGGCTTTTGCCAAGTAGCATTCTTCCACCAGTATATGCACAAATTCAGCATTATCTACACTGGCACGAATCACAACATTTTGTCCATTTTGAACATTTACACCGTTTTTGGCAATCAAAGATGCATATTTTCTTAGTTTTAACGGTAAACTCATGTCAATCTCCTTTTGACATTGGCAGCATGGCTG
>CAMEIZ010000066.1 GCA_945919165.1 uncultured Traorella sp. | reverse complement strand
AATCTTTGCAAAACTTCTCTTGACATAAGCCCTCCTATATCGATACTCGTCATAATAATTCTAAACCTGGTTGAACTTTATGTCAATACTCGACACAACTAAGTGTTGAAATGATTGATTTCAATAGACAAGGTAAAAAAACTAGAGTAAAATCGTACACATAGGAGGACGATTTTATGCAAGTAAAAATGTCGAATTATCTGATCGAAATCAAACAGCTTATTGCACTGCTGGAAAAGGACTTTGATTATGTCAGTGTATTATGCAGTGATGTTTGCGGAACAAGTTATCGAGTAGGTCAAAGACAGACAAATGTAAATGATTACGGTTTTAATGAACGCGGCTTTGTTGTACGTGTCTATATGAATGGAACTTATTTGGAATATTCATTTAATACATGTGAAAATGTTGAAGAATTGGCAAGTATGATCACCAAGGAATTAAAACACGAATTAGAAGCTTTAGAAGATTTGAATATTTCAAAGATGGAATCACCGCTGATCTGTGAAGAAGCTATCGTAAAGGAAATGCTTGGTGAGATTGAAGTGGATGATCAAGAAGTATCTGCTCAAGAAATTTTAGCTCACTTGAAAAAAGTGAGTGATGCCGGTGCTAAACATGAAGGTATTTTGGAATTTATGGCAGCGATGGATTTTGCCCATGTGAATAAAATGTTTCTGTCTTCCAAAAAAGACTTGATGCAAAGTTATGCCTATGCAGAGGGTATGATCGGTGCTTTAGGTGTTAAGGGTGAGAAACAGGATATGGCTTATCAGTCATTTTCAGGCTTGAAGGGTGCTGAAATATTAGATGAAATGGATGGAGCCGTTGAAAAAGTAATCAATAATTTAAATGATCTATTAAATGCCGTTCCAGCAACCCCTGGCATGTATGATGTTATCGTGACACCTGAAGTTGCAGGACTTATTGCTCACGAAGCATTTGGTCATGGTGTTGAAATGGATATGTTTGTGAAAGAAAGAGCACTTGCCAAAGATTATCTTGGAGAATATGTGGCAAGCAAGATCACGAATATGAAAGATGGAGCATTAAGCGCTAAGGAAGTCAGCAGTTATTTATTTGATGATGAAGGTACTTTGGGAAGCGATACAACCATTATTCAGGATGGAATCTTAAAAACAGGAATCAGTGATCTGTTAAGTGCACTTCGTTTAAATACTACTCCAACAGGCAATGGAAAACGTGAAAGTTTTGAAAGAAAAGCCTATGCCAGAATGACCAATACCATATTTACTCCTGGAAAGAACAATCTGGATGAAATGATTGCCAGCATAGAAGACGGTTATCTTCTTGAGGGAATGCAGTCAGGTATGGAAGATCCTAAGCACTGGGGAATTCAGTGTGTATTGGCTTTAGGAAGGGAAATTAAAAATGGTAAGCTGACAGGAAAAACCATTGCTCCTATTACATTGACAGGTTATGTACCTGATCTGTTAAAGAGTATTTCAATGGTAAGCTCTGACTTACAGCTCTTTGGCAGCGGAGCATGTGGAAAAGGCCATAAAGAATGGGTAAAAGTCAGTGATGGCGGACCTTATTTAAAATGTAAAGTGAGGTTAGGATAATGAAAGAATTAGTAACACTATTAGATCAAAGCAAAGCCAGTGATTATATCATTCGTCAAACCACAACACATTCTCAGGAAGCATTTTTCATCGGACAAAAACTTGACATGGGACGTGCTAAAAATGTAACTCATACTATGGTTACAGTTTATGTTGACAGCGAAGATAAAAAGTATCGCGGCAGTGCTTCCTTTGAAGTTCATCCAACAAGCAAAACGGAAGAAATCAAAAATCAGATAGAAAAAGCTCTGTTTGCAGCTTCATTTGTGAAAAATCCCTGGTATCCAGTAGCAGAAGAACAAAGCTATAATGATCAAGGAATCGAAATTGATCTGACAAAAGAATTAATCAAGATTACCAAGGCTATACAGAAAGTAAAAACAAGCGGAAATGAAAAAGTAAATTCTTATGAGATCTTTGTGAATCATAAAAAAACACATATGATTAATTCTAAAAATGTTGATGTATGTTTCTCAAATTATGACTGTGAGGTTGAAGCAGTGATCAACACAAGTCAAGAAGGACATGAAATTGAATTAATCAAAGTATTAAAATTCGCAGACAAAGAAGCAGATGAAATCACAAAAGAAATTGAAAAGATGTTTGAAAGTGGAAAAGCTCGTTTAGAGGCAGTACCAACAAAACAAAATGAACACGCTTCAGTATTGTTAACTGGGGATGATCTCTGTGAATTCTTTTCATACTTTACAGCACAAACCAATGCTTCCAATAAATATATGGGCATTGCCAGAGGAAATCTAAATGAAAAGATCATGGGAGATGAAGCAGATGATCTTACCATCACGACAAAACCTTTCTTAGAAGGTTCTACTCGAAATAAGCCTTATGATAATGATGGAAATCCAGTTAAAGAGAGAGTGTTATTTGAAAAAGGAGTATGTCAGTCCTATTGGGGAAGCATTCAGCATGCTCATTATATTGGATTAGAAGATACTACTTCCATCAATAATGTCGTCGTTTCAAGTGGTACTATGTCACTTGAGGAAATGAAAAAAATCCCTCATTTGGAAGTAACAGATTTCAGTGCTTTCATCATGGATCCGGTTAGTGGAAATTTTGGCGGTGAGATTCGATTGGGTTATGAAAGTGATGGTATCCATGAACATCCAGTAGTAGGAGGTTCCATCAGCGCGAATTTTATGAAAGTTTGTAAGAATATGAAGTTTTCAAAAGAAACAAGACAAATCAATCATTATGTAGTGCCATGTGGCGTATTATTAACTGATGTATCAGTAGCAGGAGAATAATTATGAATCAAAAAATATATGAAGATTACGCAAAATTAGCCGTAGAAATCGGAATCAATTTAAAAGAAGGACAAGATGTTGTCATTAGCGCATCAACCAGAATTGCCGATTTTGTCAAAGAAATCGTCAAAGCTTGTTATGCCAATAAAGCAAGAAGTGTTAGTGTGGATTGGATGTGTGAAGAGATTGATAAATTGAAATGGATGAATGAAGAAGAAGAAGTACTTTCAAAAGTTGAAACATGGCAGGAAGAAAAAGCTAAATTCAGAGCAGAAAAACTACCATGTCTGATTTATGTAGATGACGCAGACCCAGATGCTTATAACGGAATAGATCTGAAAAAGTTTGCAGCAGTGCGCAAAGCTCGTTACTCAGTATTAAAAAAATATCGTGATATGGAAGACAACAATAATCAATGGGTGATTATCGCTGTTCCTTCAAAAAACTGGGCTAAGAAAGTATTCCCTGATTTAGAAGATGAAGAAGCTGTTTCAAAACTATGGGAAGCGATTATCAAAACAATGCGATTGGATCAAAAAGACCCGCTTAAGGCATGGGAGGATCACATTAAAGATCTTCAGGATAAGAGCAATAAGCTCAATGAGATGAATTTGGATTATTTGAGATATACATCCGCTAATGGAACTGATCTGACATTAAAACTTCTAGCAAATCATTACGGGATCAGCGCTCGAGAAACCAATTTAAAGGGAAACGATTTTACTGCCAATATGCCAACTGAAGAAGTCTTTACGATGCCAAAAAGGGACGGTGTAGATGGTGTGGTAGTTTCCACTAAACCATTATCTTTGCACGGTCAGTTAGTTGAAGACTTCAAAGTGACATTTAAAGAAGGAAAATGTGTTGAAGTAACAGCAAGAAAAGGTCAGGATGTTTTAGAAAACATGCTGGATATGGATGAAAGCTCTCGTCATTTAGGAGAAGTTGCACTTGTGCCATATAATTCGCCAATTAATCAAACGGGACTTTTATTCTCTAATACATTGTTTGATGAAAATGCATGCTGTCATTTAGCATTCGGAGCTGCATTTAAGAACAATATTCAAGGTTATGAAAATATGAGTGAAGAGGATTTTGAGAAAGTTGGCTTTAATGATTCAATTAATCATGTTGATTTCATGATTGGAAGTGCTGATTTAGACATTATTGGTGTCGATCATGAAGGCAAAGAATACCAGATCTTTAAGAATGGTGTTTGGGCTATATAGACAATACCCGTCAATGACGGGTTTTTCTATGAGAAGGAAATAAATTTTACTTTACAGTTTTTTGGATTTTGATTATAATAATAACGTTTTTAAAAAGCTGTATTATCGTATATACTTTCAGATTTGGTGAAAGCGTTTCTACCCTGCTGCCTAACGGCGGGACTACGATGAATCATTTCTTTTGTTTTCGAACAGAAGTTTTTCTGTTTCCAAAGTATATCGATAATAAAAAGCAGAAAGGGAGAACAAATGGAAAAGATTTATACAGGTAAGACAAAAGATGTTTTTCAATTAGAGAATGGGAATGTGTTGCTGAAATTTAAAGATGATTGTACTGGAAAAGACGGTGTTTTTGATCCGGGAGAAAATTCAGTAGGATTAACCATTGAAGGTATTGGCAAAGCCAATCTGGAAACATCCATCCATTATTTTGAATTATTAAAAGAAGCTGGAATTAAAACTCATTATGTAGGAGCAAATGTTGAAGAAGCTGTTATGGAAGTATTGCCAGCTAAAGTTTTTGGACATGGATTAGAAGTGATCTGCCGTTTAGTCGCTACTGGCAGCTTTATTCGCCGTTATGGAGAATATATTCAAGATGGTACGGTATTAGATGGTGGATATGTTGAATGTACATTCAAAAATGATGAAAAAGGAGATCCGTTAGTAACATCTGAAGGACTGGCAGCTTTAGGTATTATGACACCCGAAATGTTTAACAGCATGAAGGAACAGACTTTAAAAATCACAAAAATCGTAGCTGATGATTTAAAATCTATCGGGCTTGATTTATGGGATATTAAGTTTGAATTTGGATATAACAAGGATGAAGTTATTTTAATTGATGAAATTGCTTCTGGAAATATGCGTGTTTATAAGGATGGAAAAATTGTTGATCCGGTTGAATTGACACGTTTGATTTTAAATCGTTAAAATCAATCATGAAAGGAGCAAACTATGGGTGGATTTTTTGGTGTAGCATCGAAGAAAGATTGTGTAGCTGATTTATATTTTGGAGTAGATTATCATTCGCATTTAGGACCTAGAAGAGGTGGACTGGCTGTATTTGGGCCAAATGGATTTCAGCGTTCCATTCACAACATTGAAAATGCGCCTTTCCGTTCAAAATTTGAAAATGATATTGATCGTTTTGAGGGAAATATTGGAATCGGCTGTATTTCTGATTATGAACCACAGCCATTATTAGTCAATTCACATTTAGGCTCTTTTGCGATTACAACTGTTGGAAGAGTCAAAAATATTCCTGAACTGAAACAAAGCTGTTTTGAATTTGGAACAACTCACTTTTTAGAAATGAGCGGAGGCCAAATTAATATCACAGAATTGATTGCTGCTTTGATTAATCAAAAAGATTCCATTCTGGAAGGATTAACCCATGTTCAGGAAGTAGTGAAGGGAACAATGAATATCTTGATCATGACAAATGAAGGTATTTACTGTTCACGAGATAAATTTGGAAGAATTCCTGTCATTATCGCAAAAAAAGATGATGCTTATTGTGTTACTTTTGAATCCTCAGCTTTTATGAATTTAGGCTATGAGCATGTTAAAGACTTGGGACCAGGGGAAATAGCCTATATCACTCCTGATAAATTTGAAATACTGAAAGAAGAAAACGAAATTATGAAAGTATGCTCATTTTTATGGGTATATTATGGCTATCCAACATCGACGTATGAAGGACAAAATGTGGAAATGGTCAGAAATAAATGCGGCCGGTTGATGGCTAAAAGAGACAATACAGAAGTAGATCTGGTCGCCGGAGTACCGGATTCAGGAATGGCACATGCCATTGGCTATTCAAATGAAACTAAAATTCCTCTAGGACGTCCATTTGTAAAGTACACACCTACCTGGGCTCGTTCATTTATGCCTCAGAATCAAACTGAAAGAGAAAAAGTGGCCAGAAAGAAATTAATCCCGGTACAGGAGCTGATAAATGACAAACGCTTACTCTTGATTGATGATTCTATTGTTCGAGGAACTCAATTGGGAGAAACAACACAGTTTTTATACAATTCCGGAGCAAAAGAAGTACATGTTCGCCCGGCATGTCCACCAATTTTGTTTGGCTGCAAATACTTGAATTTCTCACGTACATCTTCTGAAATGCAATTAATTACACGCAGAGTTATCTGTGATTTGGAAGGTACACAGGAAGTAAGTGATGAATTGCTGAAGGAATATGTTAACCCAGACAGTGAAAAATATAAACGAATGGTAGACGAAATATGTAAACGATTGAATTTCTCTTCACTGGATTATGCTCGTTTAGATGAATTGGTTGAAGCAATCGGAATCAAGCCATGCAAACTTTGCACTTATTGCTTTAATGGTGAAGAATAGAAAAATGATAAAGAAAAAAGGATATCGATTTGATATCTTTTTTTATAGAGAGATAAATAGTTAAAAAAATTTAATTAAAATATTGACAAAAAAGAGATCTTATTTATAATATACTTAAAATATTTTAATTAAATAGGGAGGATTTATGTTATCAGAAAAGTTTCAAAAAGTATATGACCTGTTTAAAATGAATTTTTATCGTTCATTATGTGAAAACTCAAAAGAATTAAATATGCAAGAAGCCTTTTCTTTGGATATTATTCATATGTTAAATGAACCAACTATTTTAGAATATGCGAATACAATGGGAATTTCACAGCCTAATGCAACTTATAAAATCAATCAGATGATAGAAAAAGGATATCTGATTAAAACCCTGAGTTCAATGGATAAGCGTTCCTATCATTTAAAAGTAACAGATAAATTTATAAAATGTTATCGCCAAAATGATATGTATATCAAGAAGACGCTTCACGAAATTGAAAATAAATTCAGTGAAGAAGAAATCTTACTATTAGAAAAAATGCTTATAAGTGTCTATGAACACATGGAGGAAAACAATGATTAGAATTATTACTGATTCAACTTCTGATATTTCAATTGAAATGGCCAAAGAAATGAAAATTGATGTAGTACCATTAAAAGTGATTATGAATGGTAAAGAATATAAAGATCGGATAGATCTATTGCCAGAAGATTTTTATACAATGCTACCAAAGTGTGATCCCATTCCAACTACATCTCAACCATCACCTTTGGATTTTTATGAATGCTACAAAAAAGCAAAAGAAAACAAGGAAGAAATCCTGGTGATTACTCTTTCCAGTGTCTTAAGCGGTACCTATCAGAGTGCTATTCTTGCCAGTCAGTTAGAAGAGTTCGAAAATATTAAAATCATTGACAGCTATAATGCGACTCAGGGACTTTTAATCCTAGTGAAGAAAGCAGTGCAATTAAGAGACCAAGGGAAAAGTTTAAATGAAATATATGAGTATTTAGAAACATATAAGAAACGAATTCATATTTTTGCCTACGTAGATACACTTGAATATTTCTATAAAGGCGGACGTCTTTCAAAATCAAGTGCAGCTTTGGGCAGTTTGTTGAAATTTAAGCCGATTGTTGGTTTGAAAGATGGTGGTTTAGGAGTATTTGGAAAAGAAAGAGGGATGAAAAAATCAGTTGCCAGTATGATTGAATTAATCAAAAAAAGCGGGGAAATTGATTTGAATGAACCAGTATGTATTGGATATACAGGAAATGATGACGGTTTAGATAAATTTGAAGACTTATTAAAGGAACATTTTAACTTTGATCATCCTCTTCATGGTATTGTGGGTCCGGTTATCGGAACGCACGCTGGAGGCGGAGCCAGATTAATGGCTTATGTGGTAAAAGAAAAAAACTAAAAATAAAATCAGCTGAATTATATCTGCAACAATTGGTGGTATAGTTGGAAAAACATTATTTTCAGCAATGATATGTACAATTTCTAACAATCAAATTGCAGCTTTTCAGGCTATTTGTTTAATTGTTATCACATTAGGTTCTGTTGTTTATACATTGAATAAAAATGCTATCAAAGTAAAACGTGTAAGTAAAACACTTATCTGTTTTATTATTGGAAATCTATTAGGAATAGTATCAAGTTTTTTAGGCATTGGTGGCGGTCCAATCAATATAATTATACTAAATTATTTTTTTTCAATGTCATCTAAAGTAGCTGCTCAAAACTCATTATTTATCATTTTCTTTTCACAAACAGCAAGTTTATTAAAAACAGCACTTAGTAAAGCAATACCATCTTTTCAAATTTCATTATTAGCTGGTATGTTATGCTTTGCTGTTTTGGGAAGTGTGTTCGGCAGAAAGATTAATGAGAGAATAAGCGAAAAAATGGTTCAAAAACTGTTTTTAGTTTTAAATCTGGTAATTATAATGATCAATGTTTATAACATCATTAAATATATTTAAAAGATAAAAAAAGAAAACCTGATAGCTCACTTGGTTTTCTTTTTTTTGCACGCTTTCAAAACAGAAACATGTTCTATCAGGCGTTCTAACAGCTCTTAATCTTTTCATATCGAGTTCTCTTTTGTGTTATCGTCATCAAGGTATTTAATATTCTTTTTCAGTCAACATTGTAACTGTTTTGCTCTTTCTAAAGGGAAGCTGCAGTTTCATACTTTATTTGAATTACGGTAACCAAATTTTCTGTAATACCTTCAGTAGTGGTTTCTTGAAAATGAACAATCACCTTCAAGAGTTTTTTTTCAATGTCTTCATCGTATTTAGTACGAGGATAATTTCTTAGAGGATTAAATAGTTCGATACCTTCGGGTGGATTACTTATGAAAGCTTGTGAAAGAATCGTTTTACCTGTTTCATTGGGATCAACCAAAATTGATTTTCTGTGCTCAACATCGAGCTATCCAGAGTTAACAACACATTGATATTTATGAACTCTTGTTTTTTAATCGCGTTTGCGCCTCTCTATTTTTTTTGCTTTATTTCGTGTGAATGCTTTCAAATTTTGCTTTATATTCTTCTAACGCTAAGCCAATCAAACGATCTGTCTGATCAGCCATAAACAGAGGAATGTTCAGCATATCATCATCCAGTTTCAGGTTGTCCAGGGAGAAGCGTACACGGAGCTTTACTTTATCTGGGAACAGTTCCTTGAACTTTTTGAGGCTCTTGCTGGATGTATTGGCTTCAGATTTGACCTCAACAGGGAAAATATCATTCTCTCGCTGGATAAGGAAATCCACTTCATATGGGGGATTGGTTTGTGTCCAGTAGCGAGGAACCACTTCAAACTGCGTGATCAAGGTTTGCAGCACAAAGTTCTCCGTTAGTGCGCCTTTGAACTCGGTGAACAGGCGGTTGCCCTCACCAAAAGCAGTAGGTGCCAGATGAGCCAGACGACGGAGCAGACCCACATCTACCAGATAAATCTTAAAGGCTGACAGATCATCGTAAGTTGCCACAGGAAGACCGGGAGCGGAGCTTCGGTAGA
>CAMEIZ010000065.1 GCA_945919165.1 uncultured Traorella sp. | reverse complement strand
ATTTTTGCCATTTCTCTGATCTCTTCATCTTTTTCACTCAAAAGATCATGTGCTGCTTCTAATTCTTCACAAACTTTTTTATACTCTGAATATGTTTCAACAGACTGAGCCAGGCTTGCCTGCTCTTTGGCATATTTTGCCATTAAGCGATTATCTGACAGCGTTTCCGGCTTCATCAAAAGCTCACCCAGTTCATTATATCTTGAAACAATGCTTTCTAATCTTTCAATCATTGCATCCATATTTTTACCTCTCTTTCATCGCAATTTGATTGTAAACTGCGAATCAATGTTGACTCACCTGTTTCTTGCCAGGAACTTCATGGCAATGACGACATCTTGCCTCATAGGACTCACTGGCTCCCACCAGAATGATAGGATCATCATAGCTGGCTGGTTTTCCATCTATGATACGCTGCGTTCTTGTAGCAGGAGCTCCGCATTTTGTACAGACTGCTGTCAGTTTTGTAACAAATTCAGCCTGTGTCATTAAACGCGGCATAATACTAAATGGTTCTCCTCGAAAATCCATATCCAATCCGGCACACATCACACGCTTGCCCTGATCTGCCAGACAGTTGCAGACATCCACAACTCCATCATCAAAAAACTGCACCTCATCGATTGCAATCACATCAGCATCGCCACAAAGCTTTAATATTTCACTTGAATCCTTAATTGCATAACTTTCCACGCTGGTTCCTGCATGTGAAACAACTCTGTCAATACTGTATCGATCATCAATACTTGGCTTAAATACAACAATTTTCTTTTTCGCAAACTGCAATACATTAATTCTTCGAATCAGCTCTTCCGTTTTCCCGGCAAACATACATCCGGTAATCACTTCAATCCAGCCTTCTTTATACTGTTGATACATAAATTCACCTCAATACTCTACTATTATACACAAAATCAAGATAAGAAAAAAGGACTTGATGTCCTCTTATCTTATTTAAGTCCGTATTTTTTGTTGAATTTTTCAATTCGACCCTGAGCTGCAGCAAATCTTTGTCTTCCTGTATAGAAAGGATGGCAATTTGCACAAGTATCAATTCTTAATTCCTTAGAAGTTGAACCTGTTTCGAATTCAGCTCCGCAAGAACTGCATTTCACAGTAATGCGATTGTAAGTTGGATGAATTCCTTTTTTCATGTTAATCTCCTTCCGCCTTGAGTGTCTTATCGACCCAAAGTAAGTGCTCATACATAATACCATCAAATCCCTTGTAAATCAAGTGTTTTTTATGAAGATTCTAACACTTTCCATGGAACTTTTGGTACAAATACTAAATTGAAATGGAATGCTTTTTATTTCTGTCAAATATCAGCTTTCCATTCAAAACCACTAACATAAATGTCACTAAATAACCCATCAAAATAATGAACGCTGTTGCATTCCCAGTATTTGCTTTCATCCATAAGAAGCTAAACTGATCCTGAAGACAAGCACTCAGCTCAGAATAACTGACAAATAACAGATTCAAAAATGGTAATGAAACTGACAAAATACATTGCATCAAACTTGTTCCAAACAAAAGATGATGTTTGTTCTGCATTGATTTTGACAGATAGGCAAAAGAAGTAATCAATGATATCATCATCAAAATCCAATATATATAAAACATCATAATCACTCCTATTCGTATATTTCCTCAAGGAATGATTCACAGCGTTTCATCTGATTCTGAAATTCACTTGCTTCCTGTTCATTCAAATAATAATTTACTGTTTTATAAACCTTTATATCCTTATAGTATGAAATACTGATATAGATATCTCCTTCAAATATTGAAAATTCATCATTTTTATAATCAAGAGAGGTTATTCTTTGAAGATCATAAACAAGATCCATTAACGCTTTTTCATTTTCACTCGCTTCTTCCGGTACGAAGCTAACACCATATTCATAGCCTGGATCAGCACTATAATTCCAATTTCTGATTTCAATTCTGTCAAATTCCCTATAATCCATTACAAAACGATTAATGCCAAAAAATTCGGTTTCTTTTGACGCAAAATTAAACAAATTAATAACTGTGATCAAAATAACAAAACGAATCACCATTGGCCAGGACACTTTCATACTTCGATGTGCAATACCATTTCCAATAAAATTCAATACAAACAAAGAAATGACAATAAAGATTGCACCAGTAAGATCCGTTCTTGCAAGATTCAGCATCAGCATCAGGCAAATCATAATCAGATTGACAAATAACGGATAAGTGAAAATATCCTCACTCAGCTGTTCTGCTCCTTCTCCCTTTTTCTTTTTAAATGTCTTTTGGGCTCCAAAATAAGCCATTGCCCCTACAAAAAGATAATAAACATAATAACCCCATTCAAAACCTGTAAATCTATTCCATGTCGTATGACTTTCAATCATTGTTTCACCTAGATTGAAAAAGCCATTCATCGGAGTCAACAGTTTTAATGCTATTTCAGGATATTGTTCCATTTGAATCATGTTGTTTGGAACAATCTGAGACTGAATAAATGTTTCGATGGCTCCGGATACAAAAACACAACATAACGTAACAGCTGCTGTAATGATACAGGCGTCCACAACTGAATTACATCTTAGAACAAAGAATGTATTTATACTGTAAACAGCGACAAACAATAAAAATGCCAGTAATAGAAAGAGAAACATCTGAAAAATCTTCAGCAGGCTGACATCAAATGTTAAAATGACGGCTCCAATGGCGAAATTTATAAGAATCGGCAATAAAGCTCCCACGATAGGTGCAAAGAAATGAGCCTTAAATAAATGTTCACGATTTATCGGCAAGGCATAATACGTATCGACATGACGCTTTGTCAATGAGAATTTAAATGTAAAGATAGGTAATACTGTAGCCAGAATTGCCATTACTCCCAGACATATAACAAAACAACCTTCTGCGATGCTTAACAATCCCCGATCTAGATTCACAATTAAAACAAATGGAAATCCGACAAAAAGAACAAGGGTATAAAGAAACAACAGTTTCTTTTTTCGAATTAACAGATTTTTAAAATAATTTGTTGATGTGCTATTCATTTGTAAAGACCCCCTTTCTTTCCATTTCATAAATAAAGATTTCTTCAAGATTTACCGGAAGAATGTCCATGATCAGCGGATTCATATCGTTTAACTTCTTTTTGTTTTCTTCAATATCACCCTTTATGACCATCGTAATAATTCTGCCCTGCTGGGTATAATGCATGATATCCAATTCTTCAAAGTCACTTCTCTGTTTTTCTTCTTTAAAGGCAACCTGAATCTTGTGAATGGATTCTTTCGTATCATCAATATCACCGCTTGTTTCGATATGAGCATTTTCCAGAATCGCAAAATGATCACAGATATCTTCTAATTCGCGTAAATTGTGACTGGAAATAATAATAGACATTTCTTTTGTTTCAATACATTCATTAATGGCTCTCTTGAATAATAATCGCATCATCGGATCCAAACCGTCAAAAGATTCATCTAGAAGCAATAGCTTAGGTGAAATAGCTAGTGCCATTAAAATGAATGACTGACGCTTCATACCTTTAGAGAAATTATTCATATTCTTATTTTCATCCAGTTTAAAAGCCTTCAAATATTTTCTGTACACTTCTTCATCAAACTGTGGATAAAAGATCTGATAAAACTCTTTCATCTCTTTGATGGTAGCATTATACATATAATATGGATCATCACTCAGATATAAAATATTTTGTTTCAAATATTCATTTTCATGAATCGTCTCACCATTAAATGTTATGCTTCCTGAATCACTTTGATAAACATCACAAATACAGCGCAGAAGTGTAGATTTTCCTGCACCATTAGGACCAATCAGACCCACTACTGATCCATCTTTCACATTCAGTGAACAGTTTTCAAGCACCATTTTATTCCCTAACTTTTTCGAAATATTTTCTACCTTCAGCATGAATCTCCCTCCTTATAGATTTTTTCAATGAGCTGCATCAGTTTTTCTTTTTCAATTCCCATATTTCTGCAGTCCATGACCTTTTGTTTCATTTCATCCATTCTTTTTTCAAAGACTTCATCCCAGACACCTTCTTCTTTAACAAAAACCCCTTTTGCAGGAATTGTATAAACATAACCCTGCATTTCTAAATTTGCATAGGCTTTTGCAACTGTATTCGGATTAATGCCCAGCTGTTTTGAGAGCATTCTTACTGAAGGAAGCTGATCATCTTTTACAAGGATTCCTTTCGCAATATACTCTAAAACTTGCTGTTGAAGCTGAATATAGACGGGAGTATCGTCTTTTGAATTGATCAGAAACATATTGAACCTCCTTCCGTATCTCTGTACTATTACAGTATTACAGTTTAAATGCTTTGTCAATCGTTTTTTTGAAAACAAAATCTTTTTATTTGCCACTTTTCATAAAAATGAATAAAATAAAGAGGGGTGAAAAAATGGAACAAGAAGCTTTACGCGCATTACTGCTTTCAACTCTGGCAGGTTTTTCTACCATGATTGGAACACTTATTATATTCTTTTCAAAACAAAAAAATGAAAAACTGATCTCTGCATCTTTGGGATTTGCAGGAGGTGTCATGATTTCAGTCTCTTTTATTGAACTTTTACCGAATTCAATGTCATATTTTTCACATTTTGCCAATGAACAACTCAGCACAGTTTATATGGTCATTAGTTTAATACTTGGCGTCTTATTTGCCTCTTTATTAGATAAATTTATTCCGCACGAAGAAGAAAAGACAACTCATGAAATGAAACATGAAAATCTTTATCGAGTTGGCTTTGTCAGCATGCTGGCTATTGCCATTCATAATTTTCCGGAAGGAATTGCTACTTTTATGGCTGGTTTTGATTCCAATTCATTAGGAATCACAATAGCTCTGGCTATTGCCTTTCACAATATTCCTGAAGGTATCACTGTGGCTCTGCCTGTTTATTTTTCTACCGGTTCTAAAACAAAAGCACTTTATTATACGTTCCTTTCTTCTGTTTCTGAACCGATTGGTGCCTTAATGGCTTTTCTGGTTTTACGTCCATTTATTAACAATGTGACTTTAGGTATCATATTTGGTTTAATCTCCGGCATCATGCTTTACATTGCGATTGAAGAATTGCTTCCATCAAGCAGAGATTACGGTTATCCGCGTCTGGCTTTATGGGCTGCCTTTGCCGGTATCTGTTTGATGCCTCTTACTTTAATGTTTTAAGTGCTACTTATAACCTTTAAGCAAAACATGCACCGTAATCTATGGTGCATGTTTTATTTACAATTTAATCATTATTCGAATGCATCTACAACTCGAATTGCTTCCAGCAAGTCTTCTTTTTGAACAATCATTGGCATTTTTCTCATTGTGTATTGTTCCGACATACTCTTTTCAATAACTTTCATTAATTCTTCATCACAAATATCTTGTATACCTATGTCTTTCAAGTGACAAGGTAATCCAACAGCTTGATAAAATGATCTTAGCTCGTGTATTCTTTCATCATTTTCTATACAAAGCTGAACCAGCAAAGAAAAAGCAGTCAATTCTCCATGCATAACATCTTTACAAATTTCTTGGAATCCATAGCTTAGTGCATGTGCTGCACTTGAACCGCTATTTGAAAAAACACTGCCACTTATATAAATAATAGCTTCCAGACATTTAGAAACGGCTGATGTCAAAAGACCTTCCTCAAGATCTTTTTTCGCTTGTAAACCATAAGTTAACAGCGTATCCAGACAAACTCTGCTCAAGCATTCAACTGAAACTGAAAGATCATAATGTTGTGCTTCAAAATAAGTGGTCAATGCATCACCAATACCGCATACAAAAAAGCGTAATGGTGCCATTGCCATAATTTGTTCATCAACTAATACTTTTTTAGGGCATCCGCATTCAATATATTTTCCTTCCACAACAGCAATTGATGTACATGGTGCATCGGTTGCTGGGCTTGTAGGAATCAAGATACAATCAATATGACGCTGTTTGGCAGCATATTTAGCCTGATCCATTATACTTCCTCCGCCAATGCCCACAACCACATCACTGTTTTGAATATCCTCAGATTGAAAAACTAGGTCAATATGTTGCTGTTTTAAAGCATTATATATGACTTTCTGATATCGATTATAGATGTTGGTATCGACAAGAATCGACACTTTATCATATTCAAACAAGTATTCATCCAAATGTGATAATAATCCTGTTTTTTGTATATATTGACTGACACTTTTCATTTCCATTAATTGATCACCTGAAATAATATACCACTTTTTCTTTGAAGATGATAGTAAGCATGTAAACAATTCTAATTTCCATTTTTTTCTTATAAAGTTAAAAATCAGACATTTTGCTTTTCTGTTCACACACCTCAACTATTTTCCTTTGGTTATATTTTAAAAACGACAGTTTCATGGTAATATAATATAAAATAGTTGAACAAAGGAGAATCAATATGGAAGTAACAATTGAAGCTAATGTCAGTGCTAAAGAATATTTTGATTTTATTCTTTCTACTTTACAGAGCAGTCTTGAGGCAGAAAATCAAAGTGAAATAAAAAAAGGATTAACTTTTGAAAAACCGGTTTCTACAGGATTTATGAAAACGGAAATGTGTAAAGTAAAAGTAGTGGATTATGTTTATCCCAAAATTATTGAAATGGATTATATCTCCAGTTCTCAAAAAAATTCAATTCGTTATGTGATCTTATCAAAGGGAAATGATCACTGTGAAGTTACCTATCGTGAGCTTACTTATGATAAAAACCATGTTTTAAAAAAACTGAGTCCATGGAGTGAAAAACAATATAAAAAGAAAACTGAGAAAAGAATGAAGGCGGTTGTTGATTTCTTAAACAAAGACAAGAATTAGGGCATATCAATCGATATGCCCTTTCTTGTTATTTATCATCTTCATGAACAAGATGAATGTTTTTGTTTACTTTACCGTCATAGGTTTCTGCTTTCATAACCTCTTTAAGATCAAAACCAGTTGTTTCCTTAACTGATTCAATCACTTTTGCCATGACAACCGGTACATTGCTTGCTACACTGTCTACACCGTTATTTCCCTCAGTTCCGCCGATAATGGAAATGCGATCAATCTGTGATAATGGTTCTGCAACTGATTTGGCAATATCCGGTAATACATTCACCAGCATTTCAGTAATAGCGGCTTGCCCATATTTCTTCATGGCTTCGGCTTTACGATCCATCGCTTCAGCTTCGGCAATTCCTTTTGCTTCAATTGCTTTTGCTTCGGCTTCTCCTTTTGCAGCAATTCCGCTGGCTTCCTGTTCAGCCTGATATTTTAATGCGTCGGCTTCGGCTTTTCTTGCTTCGGCTTCTTTTGTACGTTCAAACAATTGAGCTTCAGCTTCTTTTTGGCGACGATATAAATCAGCATCTGCTTTTTGCTGGGCTGCATATTTTTCAGCTTCTGCTTGTTTTTTGATTTCTGCATCTAAAGCTTGTTCTTTTACTTCAACTTCTCTGCGTTTAAGATCAATTTCCTTTTCTTGTTTGGTAATATTGGCATTAGCTGTCGCAATTTCAATATTTCGACGGCTTTCTTCCTGTTGAATTGTGTAAGCAGCATCGGCTTCAGCTTTCTTGGCGTCTGAAATCTTTTTAAGTTCAGCTTGTTTAATAGCCAGTTCATTGTTTCTTTCTGCAATTTTTGTTTCTGCATCAATTCTGGCATCATTGGCTTCTTGCTGTGCTTTTGCTTTTGCCTGGGCAATATCTCGTTCACTTTCTGCTCTTGAAATAGCAGCTTTCTTTTGAATCTTAACAATGTTATCGACACCAAGATTTTCAATGACACCCTGATCATCTACAAAGTTTTGAACATTAAAAGCTACAATATCAAGCCCCATTTTTGCCAAATCAGGCTCAGCATTTTCCTTAACCAGTTCGGCAAATTTCTGACGATCTGACACCATTTCTTCCAATTGCATACGTCCGACAATTTCACGCATATTTCCTTCTAAGACTTCTCTGGCAACGCGGCAGATATAGTCCACCGGTTTATTTAAGAAGTTTTGAGCTGCTAGTTTTAGTTTTTTTGGATCATCACTGATTTTAACATTAACAGCAGCATCTACATTAATATTGATGTAATCAGCAGTTGGAACTGCATTACTGGTTTTTACATCGATAGGAATCAATTGAAGATTCAATTCGTCTTTCTTTTCAAGAAACGGTATCTTTATACCTGCACGTCCAATTAAAAATCTTGGTTCTTTACGATATCCTGAAATAATATAAGCTACGTCTGGTGATGCTTTTACATAACCAGAACAGATAATTCCGATCAGAGCAACAGCCACCAGTACACCAACAATAACAGTAGGATTTAATAATTCAAATAGTTTCATTTTCATTTCCTTTCTTACGACTATCCTTTGATAAAAATATCTGCATTTATTTTTACAATATCTATTTTATTCATCTAATCTCCTACATTCAATAAACATGACAAGTACGTCATATGACTCTTTTGTCATAAATAAAAAGTTGTCATTTCTGACAGCTTTCTTTTGATAAAATATATTTAAGTATTGAATTGAATCTTGTTAATATGGTACTGAAAAAGTATTATTATTGCTGAATGCTGTCCGGCTGCAGATCGTTCAGCAGCGTAACTTCAAGTTCTTTATGCATCCCATATCGATCAGGTAAAGTATTTCTTTCATAACATCCACAGAGAATTAGACAGAATTATTCGTTCCATTCGTGAGAACCCTTAGAATACTGACGAGTCTACACCTTTTGAGCGGACTACAAACGACAGGAAGATGCTACGCTTGTTTCAGTCTTTGAAATACATGAATAACTCCATCAAAGAATTCTGACGTTACTTCTGTGACAAATTGC
Source organism: uncultured Traorella sp. (assembly GCA_945919165.1). Lineage (GTDB taxonomy): Bacteria > Bacillota_I > Bacilli_A > Erysipelotrichales > Erysipelotrichaceae > Traorella. The sequence goes on along the minus strand of CAMEIZ010000065.1, from coordinate 645 downwards.
AGACCAACTACAAGCTCTCTGAGAACGAACATAGAACTATAAATCAGATTTAAAAAATCGAAGCTGTTAAAGATCTTTCCGAGTCATAAAAACAAATCTCGTAAATATAATTATCAAAAGGACTATAATCCACTTCCTTGTGAAATCCAGTCCTTTTTTTATATTACAAGTCCTACATTCCTATCCACACATAAAAGTATAATCAAATTATCGTAAAACCTATATAGTTTTGTGATGATGATTGTTTTTTTCGAGTTTTCAGCATATAATAAAAATGTGATTTTGAACACTAAAAATCCAATAATAGTGTGAGGAGCGAGTCTATGGAACGATTTATTTTGAAAAAGCTGCTGGACTGGAAGAATTCTCCCTATCGCAAGCCTTTGATCTTGAAAGGTGTGCGTCAAGTAGGTAAAACCTGGATTCTGAAAGAATTCGGTAAGTGTTACTATGAAAATACCGCATATTTTAACTTTGATGAAAATGAGGAATACAAACAGTTCTTCGAGACTACCAAAGATGTTGACCGTATCCTGCAAAACTTAATGCTGGCAAGTGGTCAGAAAATTGTGCCTGAAAAGACCCTTATCATCTTTGATGAAGTGCAGGACTGCCCTAAGGTCATCAACTCCATGAAGTATTTCT
>CAMEIZ010000064.1 GCA_945919165.1 uncultured Traorella sp. | reverse complement strand
ACTGATGATTTTTTTACCATTTAACATAGAGATTTTCTGTTTATTTTATTCAAATTGATCACTTGAAATCAGTTCAATTCCATTTTCCTCGAACAATTTGGCACAAACACCTCTGCCGGTTATTTTTTTACCTGAAAAAGTACCATCATAAATGCGAAAAACTCCACAGCTTGGTGAATCTTCTTTTAAAATAGCCCGTTTACAATTGTTTTGTTTTGCAATTTCAAGTGCTTTTTGAGCTCCCAAAAGAAACTGAGCATCCACATCTTTCATCGTACAGGAAAAAACTCTGCCATGGATGATCTCACTGGGTTCTCTTGGGGTGGTCAAGCCTCCCAGACATTCCGGACAAACACTAACATATTCTTTATCCTTTAAATAGTCGATCACTTTCTCATTTCGCATGTTGCCTCCATCATATCGGCAATTTTCTCCTAATAAACACTTACTGACACAAATCATCTTCTCCTCCTATAATCTTTACTTCACACTCCAGATTTTTTTGGGTTTTCTCATAAACAATTTTTTGTACCTGTTTGATTAATTCCATAAAATCCCGAAAAGAAGCTTCTTTTTTGTTGATAAGAAATCCGGCATGTTTTGTCGATACCTGAGCATCGTTAACATGATATCCCTTTAAATGACATTCATTGATTAACTGAGAAGCATAAAAATCATTTCCGCGTTTAAAGGTTGATCCTGCTGAATACTGATCCAATGGCTGTTTTTGTCGTCTTTTATCAATCAATTCCTGCATTTTCATCTCAATCAGCTCTCGATTTTTTTCTTTCAACTGAAAACCGGCTAATAAAATACATTCATGATTTTCAGAAAAAATCGAATGGCGATAGTCAAAATGGCATTCTTTCTGCTTATAAATATGTTGATCTGTTTTTACTTCACAGATAACATCCTTCATTTCACCGCCATAAGCACCGGCATTCATTAACACAGCACCGCCTACGCTTCCCGGAATACCATAGGCAAACTCCAATCCACCCAGCCCTTCTTTAAGAGCGAAAAGACAGACATCCATCAATAATGCTCCGGCTTGAGCATATATTACTGTCCCAACTCTTTCAATTTTTTTAAAATCTCTCAATACCATCACGACTTCTATTTCTTTTTCATCATTGATTAAAACATTACTGCCTTTACCAAGAATCAGTGGATGACAAAGTGAAAGAATCTGATGGACTTCACTCTCATTTGATGGAAAAAGAATCAGTTTTGCCATCGGTCCGATATGAAGCGTGGTGAAATCTTTTAAAGAGATGTTTTCCACATACAAAATGTTTAGTTTTTTCAGCTTTTCAATCATACTTCTATTATATGTGAAAACTCACATTTCGCAAAGCACATGACTCTGTTTTTATCCTCAAATCAACATTTGGTATTTGTGAAATCAAGTTATCACAATCACTAGTTACAGTATAACCCTGAAAACAATTCACAACTAAATCCTCGATTTCTTACATTTTGACAGACAAACACCCTGCAGGATTTAATACTAGCAGGGTGTTTGTTAACTTTTATGTTTATTGTGTTTATTTTTCCAGTGAACTTCTCTTACGCTTGCTGTACATGCCCGTACCAATCACACCAAGTGTCGAAACAACAAGTACGACAAACCACAACGCAAGGTTGCTGTTATCACCTGTCTGAGGTGAGTCTGGCTTATTGGCTTGTGCGGTGTAGACATTTTCAAAGCGCATCTCTTCTGCAAACTCAGCGTCCCAGTCAATCGCTTCCCAGTCGATATCATAGCGCACACCGTCGTCCGTCTTTTTGCTGACTACCGGGAGAATAAGCACGGTATAATCTACACTGTCAGCGTTGGAATAGCCAGCAATCTCCGATAGGAGCAGACCCCATACTGTATCATCGTACGTCCAGCCATCCTCACCGCCGTTTATTTGTTGTACAAATGCACCCTCACTGAGCATATTCCAGATTTGCTGAGAAGGTCCCGTCATGCTTAGGGTACCTTGATAGTTACCCGCACCGTTAGTGGTGACAGAACCCAAGACAGTCACGTCTTTATAGCTCTCTTCTCTTGCATTAGCGCCCACGATTGCTAGATCAAACGTTGTCTCACCTGGCACACCGGCATCACCCAGCGTCACCGTAGTAGTGAAAGGTACACTCAGAGTGACGATTTCGTCCCATACAGGATAGAATGTCATATCCTCATCCATAGTATAGAGGCCGCCAAGGTCATAGATTACGCCGTTCTCGTCTTGCCAGCCAACCTGAACATAACCCTTACGGAAGAAAGTCTCGCCTAGCAGTGTAAGATCCTCACCGTATGTCTTGATGGCATCCAAAAGGCCGTAATCGGCACCGCCATCATAATTCACGATGTACTGCTGCTTCGCGCCGCATCCGCATTCACCGTCCACGAAGATGTGATGGGACTGAATCGTAACGGTCTTATATGCGAAAACACCCGTGGACTGTCCTTCTACCGTTCCCGATAGGGTCAGGGTGAAACTGCCTTCAAACATGTTGTAATCACTTGCGCTAATAACACCTCTCAGGACACCCTCTTCATTTTGGGTCAGCAATACGCTGTTTCCTATAAAATCGTTGCCATAATTAGCACTCACAATGGTTACACCATCAGGCACCGTAACGGTAAATTCATAGTCCTGCTCTGAACAGATTTCATCCGGACCGTTAATCGTAATATCTGTGCTTCCTGGCTCATTGGCAAAGGACTTGAGCGGGAAGAGCATCAATACCATGCTCAAGCACAATAGAATACTGAAAGTTTTTTTCTTCATCATGATTATCCTCACATATTGCTTCTCTGTACTCCTCAGAAAAGGAATTATTCAGAGGGAGATTGTATAGAGAATCCCCTATACAAGGGAGTACTCCCATGTAAATCAGATTTGCTTGCTATTTTCTTCGGGAAGCAAACCCTCCAGAGAAAATTCATACCGCATGGCAAGCTGACGGAACAGCTCCTCCATGACCGACTGAGCAATGCTACGAATATCCAGTTCCGCTAGGAACAAGAGCACCTTCTGTACCTCATCCTCCTCAACTTTATAGCCTCGTAATGCCAGAGTCACGAATTTATTCAACTTTCGTTCCAGCGTAAAATCCGATGTACATGGATTTGCCATAAACCCACGCATCAGTCCCGCCGAACCAAACTCCAGTTCGTAAAAATCCTGCTTTGTCAGTTCTGGTTGATACGGGCCGAAGATGCGGTGCAGCTCCTTCGCAGTGGCACGTTGAATGTAATCCAGAAGATGTTCCTTGGTGTAGGCTTCCAGGTAGATCTCACGCAGATTTTCATTCAGCTCTGTCAGCGTAATCTGGAGCGCGGTTTCCGCTGCGTAGACATACACCGGCGAAAGTGCAGTGCCCGCAACATTTTTCGCAATTTCGAACTGATTTTCAAACATGAATTTCACAAGTTCCATTAAAACGCCGTCCTTGTTGTGGAAAAGGTTCTGAAAGCTGCTTGAGGAGACCTGTGCTTCCCGTAAGATCTGTGCCATGGTCGTCTGATGGTATCCGTTTTCTAGAAACAACCTGACACAAGCCTGCAGGATTCGCTTTTCCGTCTGAAACCCATCGCTTCGTAATGCCAATCTATCACCCCCCTATCGCCTAAATGGTTTGCATACCAATTATAACAAATGCTTATCCAATTATCAAGATAGGGATCGTGGTCATTTTAAATTTTATTAATGATAACCAAAAAAAATCGCCATCATTTCAATGAAATGATGGCGATCCATACTTAATTAATTTTTTCTTATTTCAAAAATGCCTCTGTTTTATCCGCAATCGCCTGACTGGTAAATAAATCATAATACATGCCTTTCAAGGACATGAGTTCTTGATGAGTTCCTTTTTCCATTACTTTACCATGATCCAGAACTAGAATAAGATCTGCATCTACAATGGTTGATAAACGATGTGCAACAACAAAACTTGTACGATCCTTTAACAAAGTTGCAATTGCATTTTGAATCAGTTTCTCACTTTCAGTGTCAATGCTGGAAGTAGCTTCATCAAGAATTACAATTCTTGGATCAGACAGTAAGGCTCTAGCAAAGCTAATCAGCTGTTTTTGTCCAGTTGACAGCAAATCACCGCCTTCTCCTACCTGACTTTGATAACCTTTTTCAGTTCTTGTGATAAAATCATGAGCATGAATCAGCTTCGCTACTGCAATCACTTCTTCTTCACTGGCATCTGGTTTACCAAAGCGTATATTGTCCATAATCGTTCCTGAAAACAGCGAAGGTGTTTGCAGAACATAACCAATGTTGGAATGAAGCCAGCCAATGCTTCGATCTTGAATATTATGTCCATCAATCCAGATTTCACCTTTTTTTGGTTCATAGAATCGACATAATAAATTTACAATGGTACTTTTCCCACTGCCTGTTTCTCCTACCAGAGCAACCATACTTCCCTGTTTGACATGCAAATCAAAATCATTTAGAACAGGTTCATTTTCATTATAATAGAAATCGACATGATTGAAATCTACATCCCCATAAAGTGGTTCATAATTTTCTGTTTTCGGCTGTAACAATGTTCCATATTTTTCTATTACATCTTCACGATCTTTAATTTCTACTGGCTCTTCGATCAAAGAGATGACTCGTTCTGCATTTGCCTGTGCTACCTGAATTTCACTCATAATTCGGGCAATCTGTTTTAAAGGTTCAAAGAACAGATCAGCATAATTAATAAATAAGGATAGTGTACCAAATTCAATCGTGCCTAACAGAACCTCCTGCCCGCCGATTGTCATCAGCATAGCAATAACTAAAGCAGATAACAGGAATACAATAGGCTGAAAGATGGAATTCAAATAGACGGCTTTCAGTGAATGTGTTCGAAATGAAGCAGTCTTTTCCTTAAATTCTTCAAAATTCTTTTCTTCAACTCCCAGTGTTTTGGTCGTTTTAGCACCATTAATGCTTTCAGAAAAACCTGCTGTCACAATAGAATTAGCTTTACGTGTTGCACGTTGTTCTCTTAAAATTCTTTTTTGAAAATAAACTGAAATGACAAATAAAACCGGAACAATCACTAAAACTGCCAAGGCCATCTGCCAATTGATCACAAGCATCACGACTGTCAAAATAAGGATTAAAAAGATTCCCCAGATTAAATCGACAAATGACCAGGCTAATGTATCGGCAATACGGCTGCAGTCTGATGAAATTCGTGACATGATCCATCCGTTTGCAGTACGATCAAAGTATGGAAATGATAATTCCTGTACATGGTCAAAACACTTTTTACGCAGATTTTTTCCAAAATCACTTTCTACATGACCAGCATATTTGAAAAACGAAAATAATGAAAAAGATTTAAAAGCAATCATCAACAAATATACAATACTAAAGGTCATCAAATTTGTATTTACTCCCTTATGAATCGCAAAATCATTAATTGCACTGCGATTTAAAAGAGGAAAGATGACATCTGTAACAGCAATCAGAATATTAAATAAAATCAGGTTAATCACCATTTTCTTATGTTCCCATAAAATAGTGAACAGCTTTTTCCAAAGTCTTACATCCAGCTTTTCTTCTGTATATTCTTTTTCTTTTAAAATACTACTCAAAAGAGTCACCCCCTTCATTTTGTATTTCATAAATACGTTTATAGATTCCTTCTTGAGCAATGAGTTCTTCGTGTGTTCCCGTCTGAACTACTCTTCCTTTATCCAGCACAATGATCTGATCAGCTGATTTTGCGGAATTGATACGATGAGTAATCATCAGCGTTGTAACCGGATAATCCAGTTCATTTAAAGCCTTCTGAATAGCAGCATCTGTTTTCGAATCAAGAGCACTTAATGAATCATCAAACACCACAATCGGACTTTTCAGCATTAAAGTTCTGGCGATTGCCACACGCTGCTTCTGGCCTCCTGACAGGGTTACTCCTTTTTCACCTACCTCTGTTTCATAGCCTAAATCAAAGCTTTGAATAACATGATCAATGCTGGCTGTTTTAGCAACATTTCGGATTTCTTCCAATGAAGAGGAAGCAGCTACTCCAATATTCTCTTTGATTGTTTTTGAATATAAAAATGGTTCCTGCAAAACAATCTGAAGATTCTTTCTCAGCCATGTTTTGTTGATATCCTGAATATTGATGCCATCAATTCGTATTTCACCGCTGTCGGCTTCATAGATACGATTTAACAAATGAATCAGTGAGCTTTTACCACTTCCCGTTGGTCCCATAATTGCAACCTTGGTATGTGCTTTGATATGAAGACAGATATCATGTAGGGTCGCAACACTGGCATCTTCATAAGAGAAATTCACATGATCAAAAACAATATCTCCTTTAATCTGAGGCTTTAATCCGCTTTCCATATCCTCCGTCTTTTCATGTAAAACTTCCTGAATTCGTCCAATGGAAACACTGATCTTTCCCATATCTGAAATAATACGGCCAAGCTGACGAATTGGATAAATAATCATACTTTCATAAGCAATGAAAACTGAAAAAGTACCCACTGTAATCTCATTCGCCATGGCCATCATAATTCCGCTGATGACCATAATAAATATCTGAAAAGTACCGATCAGATCACTGATAAACCAGTAAATTGCTAATACATGAATCATTTTATATAGAAGTTCTCGAAATTCTTCATTTGCATTCTCAAACTTCTCAATTTCATGAATTTCCTGATTAAATGCCTTCACAACACGCGTACCATTCAAATTTTCCTGAATCACTGCCATCATTCTGGCTTCACTTTCATCGCATTCCAAAAACACTTTCTTTGATATTTTATAAAAGATTGCCGTTGCCAGAAAGGTGAGTGGTGTCAAACACAATGCAATCAATGTCAGCTTCACATTTCTTGAAAACAAGACAAAAGCACTGATTCCAATAATAAAAACACAATACAACAGTTCAGAAATCTGACCAGAAAGAAATCTGCGTATAGTATCAATATCCGATGTACATCTTTGTAAAAGGTCTCCGCTGTCCTTCATCTTATGATAGCCAAAAGGAAGCTTTTGCATATGATCATAAACATCATTTCTTACATTTTGTGCAAATGTTTCTGACAATAAACCACAATTTCTGGCACGGCGATGAATCCCCAAACCAACTAAGGCATAAGCCAAAATAACCAAAGCACCGCCAATCCAAAGATGAGATCGCAGAAATTCAGCACCACCCAGCATATTAACGATTGATAAAGGAAGCCCCTGTTCCATCGGAATTCCATGTATAATGTTGTCGATCATATAAGAAAGAATCAAAGGTGCAGCCAAAAGCCCTGATACATACACCATCACATCAATCAAAATAGCAAGACCTCTATACTGGTTTGGCTTCGAATAATGCAGAATAAATTTTAAATTCTTCATATTTACCCCCTTTTTTTCCATAAAAAAATAGATGCACAAGTGCATCTATTGAAATAACAATGTGAAAAAAATCAATGACCTATGACCTCACAATAAAATACACTTGATTTAAGATAGCTGACATTTAATAGAACTAAATTTTTCATGTTGCTCCTCCTTTCTCGCGTGTACCGCTGTTTTTATAATACGCCTAACATTTTTAAAATGCAAGACTATTTTTTTTAAACATACTCAATTGCTTTTTTTCCAGACATTTCTTCTATTTGAATCTTAATGATCAAAGCCGCATCCTTTGAGCCTTCGATTTCTTTATCGGTTTTACTTTTTTCTATATTTTTTGAATATTTATCAGCAAGAGCATAAAATGCTTTTACTTTCTCTGCTTCATCTTGAATCACTTCAGCTTTTCCAAATACAATGACACTCTTAAAATAAGTAGTGAATTCTTCCGGAACTATAGTATCATCATCGACAACACAGAAACAGACATGTGGGTTTTTCAAAATAGCATCCAGTTTTTGGCCGCTTTTTGCACAATGAAAATAAATACAGCTTTGTTCTCTGACATAACTCACTGGCACAGCATAAGGATATGGTTCATCAACTACACTTAATACACCATGAGTATTACGATCTAAAATTTCAAGTATTTCTTCTTCATTCATTTTCTGTTTAAAACGTCTCATTTCTTTCATATTACATTCTCACTTATAATTTTATTATACATGTAAAATTACTGGTTTTCTACCACACAATTTAAAATTGTGCTATACTTTCGAAAAGGAGTTTTTTTATGAAAATCAGAAAAGCCGAAAAAAAGGATATCAATAGAATTCATACATTACTAGAGCAAGTCAATTTCATTCATTATCAGGGAAGACGTGATTTATTTAAATGTGCTAATAAATATCATGATGATGAAATATTAAATCTTATTCACGATCCTCATACACCGATATTAGTTGCTGTTGATCAACAGGATGAGGTTATGGGGTATGCTTTCTGCATCATCAAAGAAATTCATAATAATCAGCTTCTTCAAGATTGTAAAACCTTATATGTCGATGATCTTTGCGTAGATGAAAATATTCGCGGACAACATATCGGATCTGATTTAATGGATGCAGTGATGAATCTGGCAAAGGAGTTACATTGTTACAATATCACGTTAAATGTTTGGGCTTTTAATGAACAAGCCATTCAGTTTTATGAAAGATATGGATTGAAAATACAGAAAATGACCATGGAAAAGCTGCTGTAAGATATCAAAAAAAGACTTGCATTGATTTTGAAATCACGCAAGTCTTTAATTATTTTCAGTGAGGTCTTTTTAATATATTTTCAAATTCGATTTATACTAATCCAAAGAAAGCCAATACAATACTTAATACAATAATGACTAAAAGAATCGTAGTTGTTTTTACTTTTTTACCTAAGAAATAATACAGAATACCGAAAATTGCCAATGGCAGAATACAAGGCATAACTGTATCTAAATATCCTTGTAATGGTTCAGCAAAATCACCGCTACCTACCATGATAGGAAGTTCAAAGTAGATCATTGATGCACTCATACATCCAATAACCATTAATCCAACTACTGAAGCAGCATAAGTTACTTTATCCATGAATCCAGTTTCCTGAATCTGTTTAAAGAAGTTAACACCAAGACTATATCCTTTATCAAGGCAGATATAACGTAAAAGCCAAGCAGGAACATTGAAAATTAATAAGAAGAGGATTGGTCCAAGAATGCTTCCATTCTGAGAGAATGAAATTGCAATACCAGCAGCAATAATACGTAATGTACCCCAAATCAATGAATCACCAATACCAGCAAGAGGTCCCATTAATGATGCACGAACAGCATCAATTGATGTTTCATCAAAATCTGGATTGTTCACATTTTCTTCTTCCATGGCAGCTAAGATACCATACAACAAAGTTGAAATATGTGGTGTGATGGCCATAAATTCCAAGTGACGTCTTAATGCACGAATTCTTCCTTCTTCATCATCAGCATATAGTTTATTGATTACTCCGCACATTGTGAAAGCAGCTGCCAGATTCTGCTGACGTTCATAGTTCCAGGAAGCATCCTGTTGGCAAGATCTCCAGAAGATCCTCGCAGATCCTTTTTATCCAATTTTT
>CAMEIZ010000063.1 GCA_945919165.1 uncultured Traorella sp. | reverse complement strand
TTCATAATCCAATTCGTATTTTCATAAGATAAAGTATGAAAAAATGGTGGATTCTGATGTTATGTTTTTTTATATATCAATCACATGTGAAAGCTGATTATGTTGTTCTATCATCAGGTACTGTTCTTGAAGGAGAAAATATACATCGTGTTCAAAGTATTGCCAGTATCAGTAAAGTTATGACAGCTCTTGTAGCATTGGAATATGGCAATATTTCAGATTTTGTTACAGTTGATCAAAAAACAACTCAACAAATAGGATCCTCCTTATATTTGAAGGAAAATGAAACATATAGTCTATTATCACTCTTATATGGTTTAATGCTAAGAAGCGGCAATGATGCTGCATATTTGATTAGTGTTCATGTCGGCGGAAATGAAAAACGTTTTGTTGAATTGATGAATGAGAAAGCCAAAGAGCTAAAGATGGTTGATACTCATTTTTCAAATCCTAGTGGTTTAGATGAATTTGATGAAGGTAATCAAAGCAGTGTCTATGATATGGCATTATGTATGCAAGAAGCTATGAAAAATGAAGTATTCAGAACAATTGTCAATACACTTGAATATCGAGCCGAAAATCAACGTATATGGACGAATAAAAACCGTCTTTTAAGAATCTATGATTCCTGTAATGGTGGCAAAACAGGTTATACGACACAATCTGGAAAAACATTAATTACCAGTGCTTCAGAAGATCATTTGGAAAGTATTGTTGTCAGTTTTCGTGAAGATGATTATTTTATGCTTCATAAAAAACTTCATGAAAACGTTTATGAAAAATATGAAACGGTATTATTAATTCAAAAGGGACATTATAAAATTGCTAATAAAAAAATAATGATTGAGGAAGATATATATGCTTTGGTTTTGAAGAATGAAAAACCTTTTGTGAAGATCATAAAAGATCAAGATGGTGTTTTGATTCAATATAAAAACCTGGATCAAATGATGGAAAGAAAGGAGAGATTTCATTGACTCTGTTCTGGTGCTCCATGATTTTAAGTTCACTTGTTTTTGGTATGATGACAGGTAAAAGTGAACTGTTGAGTAATGCCATTGTGAGTGTAGGCAGCGAAACACTTGAATTCGTTCTTCCACTGATAGCGGTAACTTGTTTTTTTAATGGTATTGTTGAAATTGCTTTTCAGAATGGCTGCATTGCCTGGCTGGAAAGAAGAATGAATCCACTGCTTCGTTTTTTGCTTCCTGATATCAAAGAAGATACAGAAACACTGGGTTATGTTGCCAGTAATATTGTAATCAATATGTTTGGATTAGGAAGTGCTGCTACTCCAGCTGGATTAAAAGCCATAAAGGGCATGCAGAAGCATAATCCTAATCCTAAAACGGCAACTCGCAGTATGGTTACTTTTTTGGTTCTTAACACTGGAGGAGTTACTTTGTTTCCGACCAGTATTCTAGCACTACGGGTTGCTTATGGTTCTTCTATGCCTGCTAATTTTATACCTTATGCAGTTATCGCAACCTTATCCGCATCTGTTGCTGGTTTGATTGTAGATCGGTGGTGGAATCATCACTAATATCATTTTGCCGGTGTTTATTCTAATTATTCTAATCGTATCATTAGTTAAAAAAGTTGATGCCTACAGTGCATTCTTAAAAGGTGTTAAAGAAGGATTCTTATTGTTTAATGATGTTTTTGGCAGTATGCTTTCGATGATGTTTGCGATTAATCTTTTACGAATCAGCGGTATTTTAGACTTGGTTGCTCAAATTTTTTCAAAAGGATTTTTGAAAATTGAACCATCACTATGGGCTATGATGCTATTTCGACCATTTTCGGGAACTGCAAGTATGGCAGTCATGATAGATATCTTTAAATATCTTGGTGTTGATTCATTCAGTGGAATTATGGCCAGTATTATTCAAGGAAGTACAGATACTACTTTATATGTTATCACTCTTTATTTTGGATGTATTGGTGTTAAAAAAATAAAAAATTCAATGGCAATCGGTCTTATCAGTGATTTTGTTGGTATCACTGTTGCGATACTACTTACATTTCTATTCTTTTCATGATATGATATCACAAAGGATGTGAAGTATGGAACGATTGCAGAAAGTAATTGCTGCCAGCGGTCTTTGTTCAAGAAGAAAAGCAGAAGGATTGATCGTTGACGGACGTGTAAAAGTAAATGGTGTTACCATTCATGAATTAGGTTATAAAGTAAAAAAAGGTGATCAGATAGAAGTTGATGATGAACTGATTCAGCGTGAAAATAAAGTCTATTATGTCATGAATAAACCGAAAAAAACAATTTGCACACTTAATGATGAAAAAGATCGAACAACGGTTGTATCACTGATTGATTGCCCGGAAAGGATTTATCCTGTTGGAAGACTGGATTATGATACAAGCGGAGTGTTAATTCTGACAAATGATGGTGAATTTGCGAACAATATTATTCATCCGCGTTTTCATCTGCCTAAAACTTATGACGTGCTGATTGATGGAATTTTGAATACAGATCAGATTAAGCTGATGGAAAAGGGAATTCCTCTTGATGACGGCATGACCCTTCCAGCAAAAGTGAGAATTCGTAATAAAGATTTTGCTCATAAAAAAACAAAATTTGATTTAACCATTATGGAAGGAAGAAATCATCAGGTAAAACGAATGGTTGAATATTTTGGTTATCAGGTTACAAGTCTGCACCGTAAATCAATAGGTTTTTTGAAAGTTGATGACATGAGCCAGGGTGATTATCGTTTGCTCAAGCCACAGGAAGTAAAAGATTTACGTCGAATGGCAAATGAAGGACAAAAAAGATGATGCTGTCAATGACAGCATTTTGTTTGTGTTAACCTGATTTGATTTTCATTGTCTTTTATTCTTAATTCGTATAAAATAAAGAAAGGTGATAAAATGCAGCAATACTTTTTGAATCAGAAATTAGAAGAAAAAATCTATTTTGATCCTTTACAGTCTCATCATATCAAAAATGTAATGAGAATGAAAAAGGGAAGTGTCATCAAAGCTGTTGATCCAGATGAACATTCAGCCTTATATACGATTGATTATGAAGATCATCAAGTGATTGGAAAACTTAAAGAGATGCTTCCTGAAGAAAAATCAGCTATTGAAATTATTTTACTGATGGCACTGATCAAAAAAGATAAATGGGATTTCTGTATTCAAAAAGCTTGTGAATGCTCCGCATATACTATTTTACCGTTTGTTTCAGAAAGATGTGTTGTTCAGTTAGACGAAAAAAAAGAGAAAAAACTGATACGTTGGCAAAAAATTGCTTCTGAGGCATGTGAACAGTCGAAACAAAATCACCTTTGTGAAATTAAAGAACCGGTTTTCTTTTCAAAGGCTTTACAAGTTGATGCTGATCTGAAACTAATAGCTTATGAAAATGCAGACCTACAAGCTCATAATCTTGCAGCTGTCCTGAACAATGCTCAAAATGTGAAACGTGTTGCAGTGATGATTGGACCTGAAGGCGGCTTTAGTGATCATGAAATAGAGAGTGCACTTAAGTCTGGATTTACATGTGTCTCATTGGGAAAATCAATCCTTCGGGCTGAAACGGCAGCGATATCAGCTTTGAGCATGTTGAAATATCATTATGAAATATTAGGGGAAGTTTATGGAAGTAATAAATAAACTACGAAAAAAAGATACGATTTCGTTATTAAAAACATCATATGTTAAATCTTTTATTAAAGAAAACAGCTATCTTTTATCTCGATATAAAATTAATTTGCCAATAAAAAAGGATGATGATTATTTTTATTTTGAGAGTTTGGTTTTAAAGAAGTATTTGAAGGTGCTTTCGTCAAAGTATATGATGACATGATTGATTATTGGCAAACTCTGAATTATGAAGAAAGAAAAAGATTGGTCAATATTGATATCAATCAAGCTATTCAACATCTTCCATATGTGACAAAAGACGGTAAAAAAATTTATCTACCTTGTTTTAATGAAAAAATCAATACGATTTATCGAGAAGAAATGGTTTTGTTTGAACTGAAACAATACAATCGTCTGCGTTTTGAATGTTCTCATGTTATTGATAAAACAAAAATTGATCTGAATATGGTCAAAGCACATTTTACTTCTTTGGAATATATTTGCGGAAAGGAAATGAACTATTGGGCTTATTGTCCGATCAATTATCTTTTAGTAAAATTTGTGAATAATTCCATTGAGGATTATTTGCCAATTCTTCGCTTTAATGGAGATCATCAACAATTATGTGAACTAATAAAACTTTATGATGAGAATAATGAAGAAATGGTTTTGAAATTTCTTGTTGAATATCACTTGACCAGTGATAAAATGGAACATAAAATAGTAAAGGAAATAGAAAGAAGATACAAATGAAAACTTTTGCAATACATACACTGGGCTGTAAGGTGAATTCTTATGAATCTGAAGCTTATATTGAGCGATGTTTGGAATTAGGATATAAACAAGTTGATTTTAAAGAAAAAAGTGATATCTATCTGATCAATCCTTGTCCTTTTACAAATACAGCAGCATCCAAAAGTCGTCAAAAAATTCATCAGGCGCTTTTATTAAATCCTCAAGCCTATATTGCTGTAATCGGATGTTATTCACAATCTGCCAGCAGTCAGCTTGAAAAAATGGGAGTTAGTGCAATTGTTGGCAGTGACTTCAAGAAAACCTTTCTTGAAAATCTTGATCAGCTTGTAGAAAACCATCAGCATGTAAATTATGTTCATGATTTGAATTCAAAACTTGAGTTTGAAGATCTGAACATTCAGCGTTTTTTACGTCACACCAGAGCATTTTTAAAGATACAGGATGGCTGTAATCAGTTTTGCAGTTATTGCATTATTCCTTATACAAGAGGCCGTGAACGCTCTTTAAAGAGTGAGCGCGTAATTGAACTTGCAAAGCGCTTTGTAGAGAACCATCATTATGAAATCGTGCTATCGGGAATTCATACGGGGCGTTATGGAAATGATATAAACACCTCTTTAAGTGAATTATTACAACAATTGTTATTGATAGAGGACTTAGAGAGAATTCGTATTTCTAGTATTGAAATTAATGAAATTACAGATGAATTAATTGATTTGATGAAAACTAGTCCTAAAATTGCTCATCATTTTCATATTCCAGTTCAAAGCTGTTCAAATGGTGTCTTAAGTCGAATGAATCGTCCTTATTCAATTGAAACATTTATCAATCGAATTGAATATATTCGTGAAATGATACCTGATATTTCAATTTCTACAGATATTATTGCCGGTTTTCCCGATGAAAGTGAAAAAGAATTTGAGGAAACACTGCAAAATCTAGATAAAATCCATTTTAGTTTCATGCACGTTTTTCCATATTCGAAAAGAGATAAAACTGTTGCTAGTAAAATGAATCAGGTTCATGGTACAATAAAAAAACAAAGAGCTCATATATTAAATGAATTGTCGGATAAATACAAGAAAGAGTATTATGAGCATTTTGTTGGAAAAACATGTACAGTATTAGTAGAAACATTCAAAGATGGTTTCTGCTTTGGTCATTCAAGTGAATATATTCCTGTTTCGTTTGAAGGAAATGCTTCGATGATTGGAAAATGTATACATGTTAAGATTGAAAAGCTGAATTCTCTTGGCTGTTTGGGATCTTTGGAGGTTTAATATGAAATGTTCAGAATTATTTGAAAAAGCACCTGACATTGAAATTGACACGCTTTTTTATGATTCAAGAAAAAATGTAAAAAACGGAATGTTCTTTTGTATGGATGGTTTAGTTCACAATGGTCATGACTTTATTTCTCAAGCGATTGATCATGGAGCTGTCTGCATTGTCCATAGTGAAGAGCTTGAAGAGATGAAAAAAGGAATTGTATATATAAAAGTAGAGGATGTCAGTGATACGATGTCACGCATTGCGGCCCGTTTTTATGGGTATCCAACGCATAAAATGAAAATATATGGTGTTACGGGAACAAATGGCAAAAGCACTGTAACAAATGTAATTCGCGATGTTCACTCTCGTTTTGAACCATGTGGTTATATCGGTACAATTTCTATCAGCTATGGAGATGTTCATCAAGCTGCGGATCTGACTACTCCGGATGCTTTGGTTTTACAATCTGTTTTCAAAGATATGGTAAATGCTGGTATGAAAGCTTGCTCTTTGGAAGTGAGCAGTCATGCACTTGAACAGAATCGTGTAAACAGTGTCGAGTTTGATATTGCGATTTTCACTAATCTGACTTATGATCATTTGGATTATCACGGCACATTTGAAAACTATATGAATGCGAAAAAGAAACTGTTTAAAATGATGCCAAAAAAAGGTGTTTGTGTTTTGAATATAGATGATCCTGCTTTTGAAGAATTTGAACGTGCTTGTTCTTGCAAAGTTGTAACGTATGGTATTCAAAATGATGCCCTTTATCGAGCAGATAATATTCAACTTGGAATTGATAATACAAAGTTCACTTTAATTTATGAAGATCAGGAATATGAAGTTTGTACCAATTTTGTTGCACTTCATAATGTTTATAATCTTCTGGCTGCAATTGCAGGGATGCATCAGGGTGGTCTTGAACTTGAAAAAATACTTGAAAATCTTAATGATTTAAAGCAGGTAGACGGAAGATTAGAAAGAATTGATGAAGGTCAGCCTTTTAATGTGATCGTTGATTTTGCGCATACACCGGATGGATTTGAAAAAATGTTTGATTATGCAAGAATGATCACACCGCCTGATCGAAATATTATTGCTGTTTTTGGAAGTGCTGGAAGACGTGATGTGAAAAAAAGAAAAGTGATGGGCAGTATTGCCGATAAATACTGTAAGAATATCATTTTAACAGTTGATGATCCGCGAACTGATGATCCTGCTTTAATTGCAAATGATATTAAAGAAGGAATTGAACATGCAAATACTGTATATATATCAGATCGCAGCAGTGCAATACGTCAAGCAATTGAAATGGCCAATGTAAAGGATACCGTTATGCTGCTTGGTAAAGGTGACGATGATTTCATGTATGTTGATAATGGAAAAGAACCTTACATTGGCGATCCTCAGGCTGCTCGTGAAGCTATCAGAAAATATTACTTAGGAATCGAGGAGGAAGAAAATGAAGAAGAGTAAGTATATTGATCATACATTATTAAAACCTCAATCTACAAAAAGTCAGATTGAAAAGCTTTGTCAGGAAGCAATGGAATATGATTTTGCCAGTGTCTGTGTCAATCCATGCTGGGTGAAATACTGCGCATCACTGTTGAAAGACAGCGACGTGATGGTTTGTACTGTTATAGGCTTTCCATTAGGTGCGACAACATCACAAACCAAAGCTTTTGAAACTCGCCAGGCAATTGAAAACGGTGCTGATGAAGTAGACATGGTTATGAATATTGGAGCTTTGAAAGATAAGAACTATGATCTGGTGATCGAGGATATTCAAGCGGTAGTAGAAGCTGCAAATGGTAAATGTGTTAAAGTAATTCTTGAGACATGTCTTTTAGACGATGAAGAAATTGTGAAAGCATGTGATTGCTGTGTGAAAGCAAAAGCTACTTTTGTTAAGACAAGCACTGGTTTTTCAACTGCTGGAGCAAATCCTCATGTAGTTGATATCATGGTCAAAGCAGTTGATGGCAAGTGTCTTGTAAAGGCTGCCGGTGGTGTAAAAACACCTGAAGATATGGATGAAATGATCAAAATTGGTGCAAATCGTATCGGAACAAGCTCTGGAGTGCAATTAATTTTGAAAGAAGATGTAAAATCTTCTTATTAGAACTTGCAAATTATCACATAATTTTGTATAATGTACATGCTTGCTCGGAAGGGAGGTTTTTGAAGATGCCAAAAGTAGTGCTCAAAGAGAACGAAGTATTAGATGACGCTCTGCGTAGATTTAAACGCCAAGTATCTAGAAACGGTACCCTTGCTGAGGCTCGTAAAAGAGAGTTTTATGTAAAACCAGGCGTTCGTCGTAAATTGAAACAAGAAGCGGCTCGCAAAGCTCGTCGTTCAAAATAAGAAGCATTTTGCTTCTTTTTTTTTGTTATTTTTCATAACTTATAGAGAGGTGACACATGATTACGATCAGCGAGTTTTTGATCAGTATAACCCGATATGTCAAAATTCTAAAAGTTACGGAAAAAGAAATACATATACAAACCCGTCGCTGTTTACTTCAAATAACTGGGGATGAACTTTGGATTACTTATTTAAATAATTCGGAAATCATTTTGCAGGGAAAAATCGTAAAGGTCGATTTTATCAGCTATGAAGAAAGGATATGATGTATATGAAACTGCCTTTGATATCATGGAACTTTTACAATTTGTTCAAAATTCAAAGGTTCATATATATCAAATTCAAATCAAAGAAAAAATCATATTCACATCTACTTACAGTTATCGTAAATTACTGGTTGAAAACGAAAATATCAAGTATTGTTACAGTATTGGTTCAATTGGTATGTTTTTTCGTTTTTTTACTATCGAAAAAATAATAGCAGCTTGTTGTGCCGGTATTCTTTATTTTTTTCTTTCTCATACCATTTTTCAATTAGACATTATTGGTGAAAGTGCTTCACACCAACAATTGATCTCACATCAGCTTCAGCTATACAAACCTCCTTTCTTTTATCAGAATGATGCAAAATTAATATCCGAATTAAAAAAACTGAATCAACAGTTAAATTGGTATGCAGTTTATCAAAAGGGTTCTAAATTAGAAATTCATTTTTTACCTAGAAAGAAAATAGAATTGAATGAATATCAATCCTATGATCTGATTGCTTCAAAAGAGGGTGTCATTGCTGGATTTGATGTGAGCAAGGGAACTAAAATGGTAAAGATCAATCAGAAAGTTAATAAAGGAGATATCTTAGTCAGTCATATTTTAGTTGATAGCAGAAATCAGGAAAAAACCAGTCAGGTTTATGGAAAAGTATATGCATATACTTTTCACAGGATCGATGTTGAAATGAGAAAAAATAGTTTACCGGAAAGTGTCTTATACTATGAATGTCTTCTTTTAAGCCGAATGCAGATTCAGTTAAATGAGAATGAAAGAATTGTAAAAGAGATTCCTTTGCAATTTAAAGCGGATAGCGATACAATAAGAATGTCAAACTATTATATTCTCTATGAGATGATTTCAGTGGTAGGAGATAGCGATGAATAAATTTACGATGGATGTTTCTTTTTGGGATATTGAGGATCAAAGAATGATTTGCGGTCCTAATGATAAGCATTTACGAATGCTGGAAAATAAATTGAATTGTAAAATATGTTTTCAGGATAATGAATTAATTTGTATTGGTGAAAACGATTTGGGAATAAAAGTTATAAAAAGCTGTTATGATTTGCTTCAGCAGACTCATGAATTAACACTCAGTGATGTTATGTATTTTACGAATATGCTGATTAAAAATCCAAATACTAAGCGTTTCCATTTTTCAAATGAACCGATTGCGAAAACAATTCATGGAAAGTTTGTTTATCCCAAAACAATTGGACAAAGAGTTTTAATTAACAGCATGGAAAATAATGATATTGTATTTGCAAGTGGTGTTGCTGGAACAGGAAAGACTTATTTAGCTGTCGTCTATGCAGTCAGTCAGTTGAAAAAAGGTGTATTTTCGCG
>CAMEIZ010000062.1 GCA_945919165.1 uncultured Traorella sp. | reverse complement strand
ACGCTGATAGACAATAATTCACCCGCAGAATAATACCCTACATAAACAACATAAACAGTATCGCTATCTTCTGTTAATACATCTTCGTATATCCTTGCTTCAAAACCGCTCGGAATATAGAAGCCTAAATTCCGCTGTTTTGCAGATACAGGTACTGTTCTGATGTAGGCATCTTCCATTACTTCTTTTGGTGCAAGTATACCATCTCTTTCTGCGTGGAACGGTGTTATACGAATTGTCAGATCACTGTTGTCAGGATAAAATATGTACTGACCACTATCTTTATCGTATTCGCCTTGCCAGTTATCTGGCATAGAAATTTGCCAATCAAAGAGTAATTTATAAGAATTCATGTTGGTCCTCCAAATCCTGATTTTTAGGCCTGTTCGGTTCCATATTATCACTTAACAGGACAAAACACAAGGACAGCCACAGCAGTGCAAACTACTGTGGCTGTTAACTGTCTTATGAACTCCTCATTTTCCTTTTTTGTTCATTTTTTTTCTACATATGTTTTACTCGGTCTTTTTCTTCAGCTTTTTTCGCATCATTGAAACGATCCACAGTTCCTACTAAATAGCCCGTTATACGGCGGATCTTTTCAAATGATTCACTAGCCAGATGAGTTTCGATATCAACATCCTCACCATCAAAAGTTAATTTCAAACTTTCGATTCGCTTTCCGGCATACTTTTTCTGTGACCACGCAACATAAGCTTTCACTTCTTCTTCTGTAATTTCTTCATTAGAAGAAATTAAGATATCATTATATTTTGTCTGATAATTCATACAGTTACCTCCATGATCATCATTATATTCATTTTATATGAATTCGTCTATTTATTTGACTGAATCAATTTCCAGGATTTCTCTGGTCTTTTCCTGATTTAAAGAAGTAACCTTATCTAGTTTCTTTTGTATCTGACGCGTGCGTACTCCAACCAGATTATCCAATTCTTTTTGAGCCAGTGTCAGTTTATTCTGAGTGTTTTCCAAAACAGTTCCAAACTTTTCAAATTCACTTTTAACTGCTCCTAATACATCCCATACTTCACTGCTTCTTTTCTGGATAGCCAGAGTTTTGAATCCCATCTGAAGCGAATTTAACAGGGCTGCCATTGTTGTGGGACCTGCAATATTGATCTTATATTCCCGCTGTAAGATTTCCACAAAGCCCCTTCTGACAACTTCTGCATACAAACCTTCAAAAGGCAGAAACATAATCGCAAAATCCGTTGTATTGGGTACATCAATGTATTTATCATGAATGTCTTTGGCACTTTTTTTAATCACCTGATCTAATTCCTTTTGAGCGGCACTGATCTTAGCCGGATCTCCTTCTTCATAAGCATCTACCAGCTGTGCATATTTATCTCCGGGAAACTTGGAATCAATGGGCAGATAAACAAATTTATTATCATCTGCAGGCAGTTTTACCGCAAATTCGACAACGTTGCTGCTTCCTTTTTTTGTGGCTACGTTTTCTTCATATTGTTCATTTGAAAGAATCTCTTCTAAAATGGCTTTAAGCTGAATTTCTCCTAAAATACCACGAGTTTTTACATTACTCAAAACTTTTTTTAAATCTCCGACACCATTTGCCAGTGTCTGCATTTCACCTAAACCTTTGTAAACCTGTTCCAGTCTTTCACTGACTAACTGAAAAGACTGTGAAATGCGTTGATCTAGTGTTTTCTGAAGCTTTTCATCAACTGTAAGACGCATTTCTTCCAACTTTTTGGAGTTATCTTCCTGAAGAGAAGTGATTTTTTCTTCAACTGTGTGACGCATAGCTTCAAGCTTATTCTCATTTTGAAGCATCAGTCCATTTACCCTTTCTTCCAATTTATTGGTTGTATCAAACAGCTGTTTTCTCATTGATTCTGAGTTATGAAATGAAATATCGTTCATGTTTTTCATATTCTCACTCAAATCTTTTAATCTTTCATTCATCAGATCATTATTCATTTTCTGCGTTTCATTTAATAAATTTCCCAAAGATACAATTTGACTCTGTAAATTCTTGATTTCATCTTTTTCTTTACTGTATTTTAATAAAATAACCACCAGTAATACCAAACTAACTGCACATAAGACATATAAAATTTCCATCGTTTCACATCCTCGAATTTATTTTACCACAACCAAAAACAACAAACCAGTCAAAATAAAGATGGCTGTTTGGCCATCTTTAGTGAATTTTATAAAATTGTTGACTTCCGCCTGTTTTAAGATAAAGAAAACATCCAATATCTAAAAGCAGCAAGAATCCATTCAGTAGTAAAACTATCATAACCGGAGCTAAATAATCCAATAAATAAACACCTAATGCCATTGCTCCCATACCGACTACCATACCACCTAAAGTCGTAATAAATACCGGCATAGACTGTTTAACAACAACTGCAGCATTATCCCAATCCAAGCGATAGAAATGCAGATTTAAAATCAACCCTAACATTGAAATAAACAAACTGCTGGTAAGAGATGTTAACAGGCATAAAAGAAAATCCGGAATACTTAGTCCAAAAAAGATCAGTGCCATCAATGAACATAGAAATGAACATGGAAGAATCACCAGAAGATTTAATGTCACTTTGGCTTTAAAGATATCATGGGTATCTACCGGAAATGTTTTCAGTATGTCAAAATTCTTACCTTCCAGTGAAATAGAAGAATTTGTCGTACAGCTCATCAATGAAAACATCAGAATAGCCCCACATAAAAGCGGCATCAGCATTCCCTCAACTAAAGAAAGAAACTCTTTTGTCGCATCCAGCTGAAAGAAACATAAATAACCTAATCCCAGTACCATTAATACCGGCATAATTGCTGTATTCATAAAATAAACATTATTCGCAAAATACGTTCTTAGCTCTTTAGACAACAAAGCATTAAAAGAAGATTTAGCTTTGCTTTTTCCTAATTTAAAGTTCTTTTCCTTATAACCGGACCTGATTTGTCCATTCAGTTTCATAAAACTTCTTGAGAACACAACCACAAAGAGTACAAATACAGTCAGATTCATGATTAAACCAGCTAAATAATGAATCCAATCACCAAATACCATGCCATCAAACAGCCATCCCATAAATGGTGCATAAGTGGTAATATTTCTCAATACATCCAAAAGCTGGGCAGCATCCTTTTGCATTAATGTCTGATAATAGAAAATCAGCACAAATACCACAGCCATCAGCACCATATAAAAGACATTATTCATTAAATTCTTATATTTGAATTTACCTGCCATATACATGGAGCAATAAGCCAAAACTGCAGCAAGAACCATTGGAACCATTGGAAGAATCATCCAAGCTAAAATTCCAAGCAGATAATAAGAAAAACCAAACTGGCATTTCCATCCTACAATCACAATTGAGGGAGCTAATAAGAAAAAACCATAAAAATACTCAAGAAATAAAAAAGAAAGAAATTTACTAATCAACACTTCACTTTTTCTTACCGGAAGTGACATCAATAAATCATAATCTTTAAATCCAAACAAATGACCGCCAGCACTTTGATATCCAAAAATCAATAACATGAAGACTGTCATAAACCCCATTACATAAAGTGCAATGTACTGATAACCCTCAGGAAATGTCATGACCATTCCAGTAACATAAACGACTGACATGTACATAAATGCAGCTGCCAGAATGAATAATGTGCCAATTCCAGCTGCTTTTTTCTTTTTGTTACTTCCATTTCTTTGACGCAGCAAAATGCTTTGCAGCTGGACCTTCATCAATAAAAACAAATTATTCATGATCAGCCAACTCCAGGAATACATCTTCAAGGCTCTGATCGCCTACGACTTCTTCAACAGTACCATCTTTGATAATTTCACCGCTTTTAATAATGCAGACATGATCACAGAGCTTTTCTACTACTTCCAAAACATGAGAAGAGAAGAAAACACAGCCTCCCAGATCACAAATCTCACGCATGATTTCTTTTAGAATATGACTGGCTTTTGGATCAAGTCCAACAAATGGTTCATCTAACAGCAACAGTTTTGGCTGATGAATCAATGCTGCAATAATTGCCAGTTTCTGTTTCATACCATGAGAATAAGAAGAAATAGAATCACCCAGATTTTTATCCAATTCAAAACTTTCTGAATACTTTTTAATTAGTTCAGTTCGTGTATTGGAATCTACACGATAAATGTCAGCTATGAAATTCAAATATTTAATACCCGTTAAGCCATCATATAATTCAGGATTATCCGGAATATAAGCCATAATTGATTTACAAGCAATAGGATCCTGTTTAATGGATTTACCATCAATCAGAATATCGCCTTCTTCAAAATCTAAAATACCTGCGATACTCTTGATCGTGGTTGTTTTACCTGCACCGTTATGTCCGATAAATCCATAAATTTCACCTGATTCCACTTGAAGATTCACATTTTTGACAACTTTTCTGTCATCATAGCTTTTTGAAAAATTTTTGATTTGTAACATCGTATACCCCCTCTTTTCAGGCAACATCAGTATATGACTTTATGCCTTTTTCCACAACGATTATGACAATTCTGTCAGTGCTTCATCATCCTTAAAATGAGCTTATAACACAGATATCCAAAAAAAACTCCCATAAAGTCCAATAAAACATCACTGATTTGACCGCTTCTTCCATTCACAAACAGCTGTATTGTTTCATCTATACAGGCAGCTAAAAAACAAATCAAGATCATGTGTTCCTGTTTTCGATCACACCAGACACCCAACAAGCCTAAAAGAGCATATTCAAAAAAATGAGCACATTTACGTATCACTGCATGAAATAACTCAAATGAAATGGAAAGATGAAGGAATTGATAAATATATTCACCTATTCCACTTGATAATGTACCTCACGAAGCAGCGGGCAAGAGTGAATTGCCCCAAATGACCATTAACCATAAAACAAATAAAAGATCCTTCTTTTTCATATATTTATTTTAACACAGCTATTCAGCACTGAACATGTTTTAGACAGTTTTACTTTACGAATTTAATCAAAATGACTATAATGATACTGTTACGTTGCATCAAATGAGCGACAGTAAGGAGATCGTTATGTCACAATCTAAAAGAGTAAGAAAAACAGTCTTACTCGCACTTTTTATCGGTATTGAAGTCGTGCTTATTATGACTCCGCTGGGTTTTCTTCCCATTGGTCCAATAACAGCAACCACTCTTCATATTCCGGTTATCCTGATCAGTATTCTGTTAGGAATTAAAGAAGGAATGATACTCGGATTTGTTTTTGGTTTGAGTTCCATGCTGATGAGTACTTTTAATCCTTCTCTGTTTTCATTCTGTTTTTCACCTTTTTATTCAATTGGTGAAGTAAATGGTAATTTTTATTCATTGCTGATTGCTTTTGTACCAAGAATAGCTATAGGATTTGTCAGTGGAAGTCTGTTTATCCTGTTAAAAGATAAAATGAGTGAAAATATCTCGATTTTACTTTCAGCCCTGATAGGAACATTAACAAATACTATTCTTGTCATGGGCGGTATTTATCTGTTTTTTGGTCATGAATATGCTCAGATCAGTGGCTTTGCCTATGAAACTTTTATGAATGTCATAAAAGTTACAATCTGTACAAACGGTGTGATGGAAACGATACTTGCTTGTGTTATTGCCTTGCCTGTCTATCGTGCTCTGAAGCATCAGAAAGGAAGCTTATGAAATGTATTGTTGTAGGAGTAACTGGCTGTGTAGGAGCCTTTAAAAGTGTTCAGCTGGTCAGTGATTTAGTTAAAAAAGGTTTTGAAGTTGAAGTGATCATGAGTAAAAATGCAACTCAGTTCATTACCCCTTTGCAATTTGAATCATTGATTCACCGTAAGGTAATGGTTGATACCTTTGATCGCAATTTTCAATATTCAACTCAACATGTTTCTATTGCGAAAAAAGCTGATTTGTTTATAGTAGTCCCTGCAACAGCTAATTTTATTGCCAAAGCGGTTCATGGAATCGCTGATGATATGCTGAGTACAACTTTTCTTGCCTGTACTTGTCCAAAACTCATTGCCCCGGCAATGAATACGAATATGTATATAAATCCTGTTACACAGGATAATCTGAAGCTTTGTGAAAAATATGGATATGGACTGATCAATCCGATTATCGGTCATCTTGCCTGCGGTGATAATGGTCTTGGAAAACTGGCTGATTTGGATACCATCCATGAAGCTATTGAACAAGCTCTTGTAACTGAAAAACCGCTATTTGGAAAACAAGTTTTGATCAATGCCGGACCGACTGTTGAAAAAATCGATCCTGTACGTTACATTACCAATCATTCCAGCGGAAAAATGGGTTATGCTCTTGCCAAATGCGCTAGAAATTTAGGAGCTGATGTAACTTTAATCAGTGGTCCTTCCTCTTTAAAATGTCCAAGAAATGTTCATTTTATTTCTATTGAAAGTGCTCAAGATATGGCAAATGAAATGAAAAAGCATTTTGAAAAAGCTGATTATGTAATCTGTGCTGCCGCAATCGCAGATTATACTCCTGCTCTTAAAAAGAATCAGAAGATCAAAAAAAATGATCCTCAAATATCTTTATTGCTTGATAAAACAGAAGATATATTGGCTTATCTGGGTGCTCATAAAACACATCAGACATTATGTGGCTTTGCGATGGAAACAGAAAATGAAATTGAAAATGGAAAAGCAAAGCTTATCAAGAAAAACTGCGATTTGTTAGTTGTGAATTCTCTTTCAAAAGAAGGAGCCGGTTTTCAGCATGATACCAATATTGCTACACTTTTAACACCCAACGAGCAAATCGATTATGAAATTATGAGCAAAGATGAATTATCACTCATCATTCTAAAAAAACTCATGGAGGTTTCACATGCTGTTAGTTGTTGATATCGGAAATACAAATATAACGATCGGTATCTATCATGATGATCAACTTATTGGAAATTATCGATTAACCACCTGGTTTAAAAGAACCAGTGATGAATATGGTTTTATGATTTTAAACTTTTTAATGAGTTCTAAGGTAACGCCTGAACAGATTCATGATGTGATTATTTCCAGTGTTGTGCCAAAAATCATGCATTCATTTACAAATTCTATTCGTAAATATTTGAATAAAGAACCTATTCTGGTTGGACCGGGCATTAAAACAGGTATTTCCATTAAAACGGAAAATCCTAAAAAAGTGGGTGCTGATCGAATTGTTGATTTAGCTGGCTGTTATTACAATTACGGCGGAAATGCTTTAGTGATTGATTTTGGTACTGCTACGACATTTGATTATATTTCAGATGAGGGTGTCTTCAAATATGGTGTTACTGCACCTGGAATTGGTATCAGTGCTGAAGCACTTTCTTCTCATTGTGCAAAACTTCCTGAAATTGAAATTAAAAAGCCATCCAGTATTCTGGCAACAGAAACTATCACATCAATGCAAGCCGGATTAGTATATGGTTACATCGGCAGTGTTGAATATATCATTCAAAAATTCAAAGAAGAACTTCATCTGGATGACATGCTGGTGATTGCTACCGGTGGTTTAGGCAAAATGATCAGTCAGCATACAGATATGATTGATATCTATGATCGTGATTTGACTTTTAAAGGATTAAAAATCATTTACGAACGAAATAAAAGCTAAGATATGGAATTCCATATCTTTTTTTGAATTTGTTTGCATATAATAAATTGACTTGTACTTTTTATTTTTGTATTTGCAGATTTTATTTACTTTTCTTTTCTGTTCGACTATAATGAAATCAGGTGATTCATATGTTTAATAAAACATCCAGTTATTTTTTTCAAAAATATGGAGATACTTATACCTCTCTTCCCGAAGATGCCCAGTTATTTCCCCAAGAAACACTGAAAATTGATAATAAATCTGTTAATTCTGTTTTCTACAATGAAGACGATGTTTATATCCATGTCGATGATGGAATTGTCATGTTATGTATTTCAAAAGAGAACAAAATGCAAACCTTTGAACAATTTGTAATCCATCATACCATACGTTTAAAAAAACATGTACATTTCAATTTTTTTGCTATTAGCCAAGAAGCAAGTCTAACTATAAGAAAGCGAAATGACTGTGAAATTTCAACCAAAAGAATCGACGGACATGTAATAGACTGTAATCGAATTCTTCCTGAATTTTCTATTCAGGAAATTCTTGTATACTATTATCAAGTTAAAAACACCAATTATGCATTCCAAGGAGAATCTCATCAATACTGGGAACTGACTTTTATTGACAGTGGTCGTCTAATTACGGAAATAGAAGGTAAAAGCTTTGTTTTGAATCAGTATGACTGTATATTATATTCTCCCGGACAGTTTCATTCACAGCGAACAGATAATGATAACGCCTGTTCATATCTGACCGTGATCTTTGAAATGTCTGAATTCCCGCCTAATCTTTTAAGCAATAAAATCTTTCACGCTTCCCGTGATATTGTCTATACCTTGCAGAATTTTATTAATGCTACTGAAAAAGAAGGTTCTTTCTATAAAGATTTGTGTATTTGTTATCTGAACGAAACAATCATTCAATTATTGCAGTTACAGACAACTAAAGCTGTCAAAGTTGCGAATTCTCCAATGCAGCAAAAAATAGAAGATGAATTCTTGAATGAAATTATCATTTATATCAATGATAATATCTATTCACCCATTACCATTGAACAGCTGTGTCATGAATTCTCAACTTCCCGTTCATCCCTTCAGCAGCTTTTCAATAAAAACTTGAAAATTGCTCCAAAACAATATATCAGTCATTTAAAACTGAAAAAAGCAAAATATCTGATTAAAGAAAACAAATATACCATTTCTGAAATATCTGAAAAACTCGGATTTACCAGCATTCACTATTTTTCAAGAAAATTCAAACAAGAATTCAAAATCGCACCAAGCGATTACGCCAAAACGATCTATAAATAAAAAGTTCCCATTATCAATAGATAATGGGATTTCTTTTATAGTTTTTCCTGATGAGTTGCGTATAGATATTCATCAATCGTATTTTTAACACGATCTTTTACTAATGCTTCAGGATCATTGATTAATCTTCCTTCACGTACCTTTGTATACTGAATTGGCATGAACTGGCTCATTAAGTTTAGAGGAACTTCCGGAAGGCTTCTTAAGTTCTTCATAAGAGTTTGAATTGCGTTCTGTACTCTTTCATCTGGTAAATAATAACGGCAGCGATCTGAGAAAGAATACTTGCGTTTAATTCTCAGTTCTGCTTCATTGCCCTTATAATATTTCGCCCATTTATCAGGTTTTTCCAGCATGACTGTTTCCAAAACATCAATGAAATGACTGGTTTCAACATCCGTATTCATGAAAGCTTCTTCTTCAATATGAGCTAAAGCATGTTCAACCTCACCTGAAAAGGTGTGTATAGTTTTAGTATTACCCGCTTTTGCTACTTGTATTGCTGCCTCTGCGGCTTGAATAATCCCTTCTGATTTCAAGGCGGAAATCTCAACTACTTTACATCCTAATTCTCTAGATAATTCTTCTATGTTGATTTTATCGCCATTTTTTCTAACAACATCCATCATATTAATCGCGATAACCACAGGAATCGACAACTCTAGTAATTGTGTTGTCAAATATAAATTCCTTTCCAGGTTGGTT
>CAMEIZ010000061.1 GCA_945919165.1 uncultured Traorella sp. | reverse complement strand
AATTAGGATTTTTGTATGAATTCCAGTAATTGGCGAGCACCCTCATTTATACCATTTCGATCTTCTTTAGAGAAACCCAGGTGCGTATAGATTTCACCAACAAAGACTTGATTCTGATATAAGCAGTCAAAAACTTTATCAATCAATGGCTTACAGACATCTTGTTTCTGCATAGGTCCAAAAGGATTGGCAAAATACGTCTGAGATAGACCAACTTCTTGTGTTGTACCTAATGCCATACGTTGACCTTTAATACAGATGCCTTTAGCTTCTTCAGCATCATCAATTCGTCTTAATCCTATCGCTTCATCATAATTATTTGCATAAGCAAATAAATCAATCTGATGATTGCTGCTGACGACATCATAGCTTGCTGCCGGTGTGATAACACGCGCATTTGAGCTGTCTGGATTCAGAAATACAGAACGATCCATGTCGCGATATGGTGTTCCTTTATCGAGATCATCTAAACGGATAAATGCTCCTATTTCAGTTCCCTGTCCATAACAAACACCATCTTCAATATGAATACTGCCCATATCGTCAAACACAACTTCAATGTTACTGATCGTTTCATTGCCTAAAGAGCGCAAAGCTTCTATCGATTCACTCTTACCAGCACCTGAATCTCCCATCAACATAATGCCCTTCTTTTTGCCATCTTTCAGTGTAACATTCACAAATGCTCCATGAATCGGCAGCCATCCACGCTGCATCATCGCCAAATTATGCAAGGTTAATGACATCTTTTTAATATAACCAAAATACTCAATTTTCTGTGAATATGATACTGAACCAATCCAGATATCATTTTCTAAATCATGATGGAAAGTCGTCTGATTCAGCCCATCCTGATTTCCAAACAGGACAATGCAATCAGGCTTAGCAGCACATTCCTCAGCTGTTGCAATTTCAAAAAGATTAGCCAAGGATACTCCGCTGCACATAAAATCTCGATGAAAATAAACAAAACAAAGCAATTTTCCAATCTTGATCGGCATGCAGAACCATTCTTCACTTGTTCCATGAAAACTCAAAATAGGATTGTCTTTTCTCTCTTCAAACATTCCTTCTCTTTTATTGCTGCGAGTTGTCAGCATCAAAGGAGTTCGTAACATAATGCTGTCAATCATCGGTATCGTTTTTAAACAATCATATTCATTTGGCAGTTTCAGATGACTATATCGAAGGGCAGCAGCTGCATTCGTTCCTGATTGCAGCTGACGATAGATCTTATTCTTTCGTCCTTGCACTTTTTCTTCAATCTGACGATACGTATCACGAATCAAACGATTAAAATTTGAATCATTTTCAATGTAATTTACGGCATTCGTAGAAGTTGTACTGCCTATATACGTAATTGAAAAACGTTGATGATGCTTCCAGAAATTATATAATTCTTCAATAAATTCCAGAAGCTGTGATTTATCGCTTAAATAATAATTATCGATTTCTTCACAGTTAAAGATCGTTAAAAGACGCAAACAATTGGTAATTTCAACCTTTGCCTCACGAATACTTTTACCATTAAGTACCCATTTATACAAATCCTTTTTATCTTCTTTCAAACTTTCAATAAAAGATTCCACAATATTTTTAAACTGCGGACAATTCAAAAGCTCTGCACTTGTATGAACATAAGCAGCACTGAAATTAAGAATTGTCTCCTGTTCATTGATATAAATAGCTTCTTTCATAGATCCTCCTATTTGTCAAATCTTGTCAATAAATCCTCTACACTTACTTCTTCTTTATTTCCGGTTTGACGAGTCGTTAATTCAACAATATTTTCATTAGCTCTTCTTCCGACTGTAATTCGATAAGGAATACCAATTAATTCCATATCTTTGAACTTAACACCTACTCGTTCATTACGATCATCCAATAAAACCTCATATCCATGTGAGCGAAGTGTTTCATACAAGTGTTGAGCCAATTCTTTTTGAATATCATCCTTCATGTTCGCAATGACTATTGAAAGATCAAAAGGAGCAATACTTTCTGGCCAGATAATACCATTTTCATCATTATGCTGTTCCACAACAGCAGCGAGGCATCGTCCTAAGCCAATTCCATAACAACCCATCTGTACTGCATGAAGCTGATTATTACTGTCAAGATAATTTAATCCCATTGCCTTAGAATACTTATCTCCCAGCTTAAAGGTATTTCCAATCTCAATTCCTTTTGTAAAGGAAAGCTTCTTGCCACAGCAAGGACAGACATCCTCTTCCGTAACAATTCCAATATCTCCGCTCAGATCAATCGTGAAATCTTTCAGATTGACATTTTTTAAATGCGTGTCTGTTTCATTAGCTCCACAAATAAAATTACTCATCTGCAGCACTTCCTGATCTGCAACAATTTTCACATTTTTCAACCCTACTGGCCCAGCAAATCCAACTGAAGCCTGTGTAATTCTTTCAACATCTTCAAAGCTAGCCATTTCCATCTGGGTAGCATTTAAAAGCTTTAATGCTTTTGTTTCATTCAATTCACGATTTCCCTTCAACAAAAAGGCAACAAATTCATCATTTACACGATATAACAATGTCTTTACAAAATGATCTGCACTTGATCCCATAAAGGCAGCTACTTCATCTATGGTTTTTGCATTTGGCGTTAATACTTTTTCAATTGAAAGCGGTTCTTCTTTTTCAACAGTTTTGACAACGACTGGTGTAATCTCCAGATTGCTGGAAAAATCACAATTTTCACATTGAACAACGACATCTTCACCAATTTCACAAACAGCCTGAAATTCTTCACTTAATAAACCACCCATAACTCCCAAATCTGCATTAACAATCTTATATTCAATATCCATGCGATCAAATATACGTTTATAGGCATCAAACATTTTCTGATAAGAAACCTGAAGTCCTTCTAAATCAGTATCAAAAGAATAAGCATCCTTCATAATGAACTCACGAACACGAATCAAGCCATAACGAGGACGTGTTTCATCGCGGAATTTTGTCTGAATCTGATAAAGATTATAAGGAAAATCCTTATAGCTTGAGCCATCCATCGATGCTGCCACAGTAAACAATTCTTCATGTGTAGGACCTAACACAAAATCCTTTTGATAACGATCTTTTAAAGCAAACATATTACTTCCGAAATTCTCTCTTCGACCGCTTTTCACATAAACATCTTCACTGATCAGACATGGCATCAAAAGCTCTTGTGCTCCAGTTGCATTCATTTCTTCACGAATGATATTTTCAATTTTATTCAGTACTCTTTTTCCCATTGGCATGATCATATAAATCCCATTGCTTGTTTTTTTGATCATGCCTGCACGAACTAACAGGTTTGAACTGGTACTTTCTTCATCTTTGGCGTTTTCTCTTAATGTGTAAAAGAAACTTTCACTTAACTTCATATTTTTCTCCTTTAATAAACGTTTCGATTTGTCTTATCCACTATCTTGCGGATCATATCATATTTTTCAACTTTGAAGGGAATCTTGGTCCTTAACAGCTGCATAGGTTTATTCGCAACTTCAATTTGATTGCCATCCATGTCAAAACAATCATTCAATACCATTTTTTTTGTATATTTTGGTCCAAAGACTTCCACTTCTATCTTCATTTCAAAATGGTTTTTTACCTGAATCAGCGCTATCTGACTTTGTTCATCATATTCCAGGACACTGGCAATATATTCCTGTGTTACACCAGCTCCATTTACTCCATACAACTGATCATTCGCTTTAGGAAGCCCTTCATAAAAGCCTATGGACGTCGGACGATTCTCACTTCTGGAAAGTTCATCCAGTATCATTGACATAAAAGCTTCATCGACTCTTCCTTCATAACAGCGATCAATCAGCATTCGATATGCACGGATAACGGTCGCAACATAGTAGAGTGATTTCATACGGCCTTCAATTTTTAAACTGCAGACATTCGCATCAATCAGATCCTGAATATAACAAGCAGCCATCATATCCTTGCTGCTCATTGAAAACAAACAGTCAGGATCATGAATAAACTGATCTTCTTTCAGCATGCGATACTTCCAACGGCAGCTTTGAGCACAGCCTCCACGATTCGCATCACGATTGGTCATGTGGTTGGATAACGTACAGCGTCCGGAATAAGAAATACACATTCCTCCATGAATGAATACTTCTAATGGAAGCGGTGTCTTTTTACTGATCATTTTGATTTCATTCAAATCACACTCTCTGGCTAACACCACCCTGTCGGCACCTTGGCTTTTCCAAAATTCAACAGCCTTGGAATTGGTAGTTGAGTGCTGTGTACTGACATGCACTTCCAGTCGCGGAGCAACACGTTTCGCTGCCTTTAAAACACTCAAAGAAGCACATATTATGGCGTGAACACCTCTTTTTTCCAGTTCCATGAGATAGTCTTCCAGATCCTCAAGATCATCCTCATGCGGAATCATATTCACAGTTACATGCACATGTGCTCCATGCTTATTCGCAAACTCGACTCCTTTTTGAATGGTATCCAAATCAAAATTACTGGCTCTAGAACGAAGTGAAAACTTCTTTCCGCCAATATACACGGCATCAGCACCATACAGTACTGCAATTTTCAGTCTTTCTAAATCTCCTGCAGGAGAAAGCAATTCTATTCTGCTCATAATACCTCCTTAACAAGAGATGTCTTCTTATACATAAAACCATCATTGATATTGTATTTTGGATATTTTCTTTGATATTGTTCAAACATCTCAATACCGTTGATTGTATGATCAAGAATTTGATGTAAATCATAAGAAGCCTGAATCATCATTTCTTCATCAATGCCCTTTCCTTCAATTTTAAAATCACAGTTTTTCAATTGATCAACTTCCTTAAACAGGCAAAAAGTGGATCCGCTTAAAACATGTGTACCTGTTTCATCTTGAAACACAGGCATCTTTTCATCACGATTTTCTTCCATTAAATATAAATTTTCTTCATCGCTTTGATCCTTTTGGTGAATAAATTCAAAATAACTTGAAAGCAATCGGCGTCTTGAATGCATCATCGGATTTCTTCCAAATACGACTACTTCACCGCCGCATTTCTGAGTAATTCTTTTTAAATCATCAAAAGTGATTTCCCTTGAAAGAACAACATTTTTCAATCCTAAAGATAAATAATGACTGGCATCATTTGAATTTGTAATCAATGTTGAAGGCTGATAAATCAGTTTATTTTCCATTTGAATTTCTTTTGCCAGCTGATATACGCCCATATCGCTGAAATAAATCGCATCTACCTGCATTTTCTTAGCAAATAAAAGCTGATCTTGAAACTCTCCTATTGTTTCTTCCATCATAAAATTCAGCATATTAAAGCCAACCTCCAGCTGCTTTTCATGAATCGAAAGAATCATATTTTTTATTTCACTCATATCAAACACCCTTACGGGTCTGATACTTGTTGTAGGAGGGGAGAGGATCAAACGATCAATACCACAATTTAGGTAATCATCTAAATGCTGTATGTCATAACAATCCGCAATGATCTTCATAAGCACGCTCCTTTCTGAACTATTATTATACTGTTTTTATCCGAAAATGTATAGAAAAAGTCATGATTTTAACTGTTTTATCTAAAAATCATGACTGAAATATCTTGATGATCCTATCCTTGTCATCATTAATTGTTCAAAATTTCATCTTCTTAATTTGAAATATGGAAAAGGTTTAAATTTTATTTTATAATAATCATGATTGGAGACTGTCATGACATTTAAATTTGAAAATGAATATCGAAAAGAATGTGAAGAAATTGAATTAAATGAAGTTTGCCCTTATTGCGGAAAAAAAGCACTGGTTCACTGTGCAGACTATGATTATTTCTTTGCCTGTGCTGCTTGTGGCAGACGCTTTGAATTTGATGGTGAATATATTGAAGAACTGGCTTATTATTTGGCAAGCAAACAATAAAACAGATGCTCACAGGCACCTGTTTTTATTTTCGATTCACCATAAATTTTATTAAGCTATTCAATGCTACAAACAACACACCAGCAACAGGCCATATTACCCAGGATATCTTCCAATTATTCATGGTAAAGCTGATTCCCAGATAAATAGCAGTTATAAGAGTCCAATAGAAAGGTGCAACAAAAGCTGTTTTTTTATTAATTGATTTATTTTCCTGCGTATAATCACCTGACTGAAGTAATTTTTCATAACTGGAATGAATCGATCCGAAACGAACAAACACATAAACTGCAATTGAAATAATAAACAATAAAGCACATACACAAATCACCATGATGGAATCACTGGCATCAAAACTTACAGCCATCATCAATGGAACAACACAAGTAATACATAAAACAACACCAATAATGATAGATGTCTGATAAGTCTTTTCAAACTCTTTTTTGCGTTTCTCGACAATTCCTTCAACGCCATACATCAAATCAAAGTTTTCTTTTTCAAGAAATTCATACTGATTCAATGGCATGCCTGAGAAAATCAGAATTGATACACCTATAGCAACTAAAATGAGCAATGCACTTACACCTATACCGCCAGCCATGTTTTCACTGATGTTTTTATTTTCTCCCAAAACACCCAATAACAACAAAGGAATCGGTGAACATATCAAAAGCAAAACACCTAGTCCTAATTTAGGAGCTCTTTTTTCAACTTCATTCATATAGGTATTCGCCTCTTCCAATGAAATTACACATGTTTTTGTATCACTGTCCATATCATAGTTTTCACTTTCAACAACTTCAAGTTCATCTTTTAATAAATAATCTGTTGAAACACTAAATAACTGACTCAATTTTATAATTTTATCTAAATCAGGTATGGACATGCCACTTTCCCACTTTGAAACCGATTGTCTGGATACTCCCATTTTTGCTGCTACTTCTTCCTGACTCCAGCCATTTTGTTTTCTTAATGCGATCATCTTATCTGCAAAAATCATATTTTCACCTCTTTTTTATGCTTTCATTTTAGTAAGCTTTAAGGTTGAATACTACCAATTGGACTTGAAACATTGGCAACTCACAGTTGCAATTAATCAAAAAATGGTTTTTTCTGCATTTTTTTCATTTTTTGCTTATTAATTAATTCGGTCATTTTATAATTTAATAATTAACTAATCATTAGTAACATTTGTTTGTTTTATGGTGTGATTTTTATATGTATTCCATGTTGGTTCGTAATCAGCATCTGCTTGATTTCCCCACATATCCCATCCTTCACGATCTCCGCGCGCAAACATTTCAAGAAAAGGTCCTGGTGAGCATCTTTCAATAATTGGAATGATTTCATCAGGCTTTCTTGAATGTTCTCTTTTTTGTGTTCTGATTATATTAACCTGAGATCGAGCCGGAGCTAATGTTCGAAAGTTATCTCCACGGACACCAAAAAGAAGTATTTCTGTCACATTTCTGAAATAAAAACCTACACCTCTCCCATCAGGTCCACCATCTTTACGAATCTTTTCCCAAATAATATTTCCTTTATATTCAAATCCCCACGCTTTCATTACAGCTAAGCCATCGGGAAGCAAAGCATTTGGAACCCACAAATAAAGATGACTTTTGTCCGCAGCAATTTGACTAACAGGAAGAGCCATAATCTCTTCTAACGACATTGTTTCATATCTATTTAGTTTCTTATTTTCTGGTGCAACTTTTCCAGTACGATTTTGAAAACGCCAAGGTGGATCAGCATATATTGTTGAATACTTAGTTGATCCACAAAAGTTTAAT
Source organism: uncultured Traorella sp. (assembly GCA_945919165.1). Taxonomy (GTDB): domain Bacteria; phylum Bacillota_I; class Bacilli_A; order Erysipelotrichales; family Erysipelotrichaceae; genus Traorella. The sequence continues at coordinate 2,025 of CAMEIZ010000061.1, read as the reverse complement.
AAACTATTCACTGTCTCTTGAAGCGTGCTCATCAATATAACCCTCCTCCCAGTCAGAAATACATTTCTTTTTAATTCCTATTGCTAAAATTGGACATCCTCCATTACGACGAGATTCTAAGCGATACAGCAGTTTGCCCATCCACGTTGTACTAGCCCCATATTTACGTAAAATAGGTTTCCATGAATTAGAAACCTTGTCAAAATCATAAATTGTTCTAAATACACAATTCAATTCTTCAGATCGAGTTACAATTATTCCAACACTAATTATATCACAATCATAATAGGTTCTCATGGCAAGCAAATCTCTATCAAATGTTTGATCCTTACTGTTCCATTCTAAATCAAAAGCAACACGTCCCTTAAGAAAATCTATATTGTGTCCATCAATATATCCATTCAAAACTCGTTCTTCATATAAGTTACTAACATTCCGTCCTCTTTGTTCTTTTTGACGAGGAAAAAGTTTCATATGCAAATCTCCGGATATACGAATTTCTCTCCATCCATATGGGTAAAGGATATCATCAAACTTCTTTGGAATATTTGTTTCATTTCCACCTATAGCACGCAGATCATCCGTAGTAATTTCAAGCTTACTCAAACAATCTGTGATTTCCTTCCATTCATCAGGAAATGCTTGTGTAATAATTTCAAAAGCATGATTGTAATTATGAAATTCAAATTTTTCTAGAAGATCATCGTTTATATAATCTTCGATATGCATCATCAACACCTCCGATTTAATCTATTAAAACAGTATATCATAGAATTAATATGATTTTAATAATTCATCCGTTTCCAGATTTTTCTAAATTAAAAATTTAATGTATTTTTATCATATGAAAGTATCATTAGTGAGTTCTATATTTCATCATAATAGAATTCATACATAAATGTAATCATTAAAGCACAAATCCCTTATATTAAACTTAATCAAACTCAATTACACCATCTTCAAAAGATGATATCTTTGCCAAAGATAAAAGATCATATCCCTGATCAACAATATAAGCATGACCTTTCTGAAAAGCCTTGTCAATCACCATACCTACTCCTACAATCTGAGCTTTTGTTTCCTTGATCATTTTCTCTACACCCATAAATGCCTGACCATTGGCTAGAAAATCATCAATGAATAATATTCGATCTTCCTGATTAAGGAAGCGTCTTTCCATGCATAATGTCACTGTTGTCTGTTTTGTGTAAGAATATACTTCACAAAACAAGGGATCATTCATAGTAGAAGGCTTACTTTTTTTGATGAAAACCAAAGGTACCTGTAGTTTAGCGGCAGTCATCAATGCTGGTGCAATACCACTTGATTCTACTGTCAAAACTTTTGTAACAGATTTATCTTTAAAGTATTCATAAAACTCATTTCCTATTTTTTCCATTAAACCAGGATCGATCTGATGATTTAAAAAATTATCAACTTTTAAAACATTCCCTTCTAAAATAACACCCTGATTCAATATCATTTCTTCTAAAAGCTTCATATTTTCTCCTTTAATTCTTTAAGCTATGCATTGGTGCCGGTATTCTCCCACCGCGATTCACCATCACTTCACAGCTGGCAGGATTTACATTCATCACCGGACCACTTCCAAGCAAACCGCCAAATACGAGTTCATCACCGCTTTTTTTACCTATTGCCGGTATCAGACGTACGGCTGTGGTTTTGGAATTCACCATGCCAATTGCTGCTTCATCCGCAATAATACCACTGATAGTAGAAGCAGGTGTATCGCCTGGTACTACAATCATGTCTAATCCAACCGAACAAACAGCTGTCATAGCTTCCAGTTTTTCTATTGTTAAGCAGCCATTTCTTGCCGCATCAATCATACCTGCATCCTCACTGACAGGAATAAAAGCACCAGATAGTCCGCCAACTGAGCTGCTGGCCATCACTCCGCCTTTTTTCACGGCGTCATTTAAAAGAGCCAGACAGGCTGTTGTTCCAGCACTTCCACAGCACGATAAACCCATTTCTTCTAAAATATGAGCAACTGAATCACCT
>CAMEIZ010000060.1 GCA_945919165.1 uncultured Traorella sp. | reverse complement strand
TATCGATAATCGCATTAACTTCTACAAAATTGCATTAACTTTTACAATTCACCTTAACTAATTTTTTATCTTCTTTGGAAAGTGTATTCTTACTCATCGAATAAATCCTCCTCTTCTGCTTTTACCATAACTTCTTTTGGTTTTTCAAAGCATACAATAAATGCAATCACTGCAGCGATAATAGTTAAACCTAAAATAGGAAGTTTCATGTAAGCGATTAAAGCAAATCCTAAAACAAAATAAATCATATTTTTTCCTGTCAGCATAGGCTGTAATAACAAAGCAAATCCAACAGCCGGCAATAAGCCTGCAGCTACCTTTAATCCATTCATGACTGTTTCAGGAATACCGGCAATTAATCCTTCAACGGCAGATGAGCCTAAAGCAATTGCCATATACACGACAACAAAATACATGGCACATTGAAGCAGCAAACCTCCAATATTGACCAAATGCAGTCCTGCATAATTCACATTTTCAGCCTGTTTCATGGCAAAATCCATAAACCAACTGCGAATGATAAAAACGATTACTTTTAATGATTGAGCAACGATGGCAATAGGTAATGCTAATGTCAAAGCAACATCAGCTCCTGATCCATTCATAATGGCAAAAGCTGTTCCTAAACCTGCACCAACTAAAACATCAGGCGGTACAGCTGCACCAATCTGAATAGCTCCCATAAAAGCCAGTTCCAGAGTTGCTCCAATAAGAAGTCCACTAGGTAAATTACCTAATGCTAAACCAACTAATGGAGACACAACGATTGGACGAATCACCATAGGGGTTCCGCCTATTTTTTCCAAAAACCACAATAGTGCCACGATTAATGCGACAATAAAAGCTTCCATATTAAATCCTCCTTTTCTATTTTCTTAGATTTTTATAATTTGACATTGAAGTTTCCGGTACCTCTTGAACTTCAATGTTGAAGCCAGAATCAACTAATAAATCACAATACTTCTTGTCTAGCTCATCCATATAAACGGCTTTTGAAAAGAACTGAGCACCTTCTTTTTTCTGCATACCGCCAAGATTAATCACTGGTTTTTCTTCTAGCTGTGTCACTACTTCATAAGCTGTTTTAGGATCCGGACAAATGACAAATACTTTCATTGATTTAAGCTTTTCATTTTTCAACAATTGAATCCCCTCTTCAATTGAACGAGTAGCAAGCTTTACACCATCCGGACAACACATTTTAAGAGTTGCTTTTCTCAGATTGTCATTCGCAGCCAAGTCGCTTACAATGACAATTGCGTTGTATCCAAGTCTAGCCTTCCAGCTATAAGCAACTTGTCCATGAAGTAATCGATCATCAATTCTAACTTTTAAAATCATACTTACCTCCTAATCAAAGTCATCTTTGCTTTCTAAATCGAATATATCGTTGACAAACATTACCTGTTCTTTTGAATGTTCAATCAGATTTCGTATCTTATCCAGGTTACAGTCATCTTGATTGATACTTAAGGTGATTTCTAACAATAAAGGTAAATTAACACCTGTGATGATGAAGAAATCTTTTTGCTTGAGCTTTCCCATAATGGCTTGATTTACACTTCCTCCGAAAAGATCTGTTGCTACTACAATCTCTTCATCAGCATTTTTTTCAAAATAGTGATTCATCTCATATTGAAGATCAACATCGTTTACATAACCAGTTAACGTATCAATTTTATCTACTTTTCCAATAATAATTGAAATGGCTGATTTAAAGCCCTCAGCTAAGGTTCCATGAGTTGCAATTAATAATCTCATCATCTTTCTCCTAAAGTGTCTTCTTAATATAGTTGGATATCGAAGTATTCACACCTCTTGATAAATCACGTCCATGATCAACAGCTAAATAATAAGCAATGACCTGGAAAGCTGTAATTTCTTCAATATAGGTAAAATATTGACTGTTCAACTCAAAATATAAATCTTTTTCATCAAGCTTTTGATTTCCGACAATAGCACAAAAGCCAATTTCTTTTTTTAAAAATTCAGCAATTTTTCTTACTTTTTCATCATCCTTACGATTATCTGATAATAAGAAATAAATCGTAGAATCATCAAATGCATTTTGTGGTCCATGAATCAATTCTTCTAATTCAAAGCTTCTTGTAAATAAAGGAACCATTTCCATCAATTTGATATCAGCTTCATTTGATGTTTCATAAAAACATTCTGCCCCTGAAAGAATGACCTTTGGACGTCTCATCAAAGAAAACTTATGCTGCAAATACCATTGTTCTGTAGTCTGACGAATACTGTTTAAATTTAAAATAGCTTTTTTCAAATCTGTTAGAATTTCATCAACATTCTCAATTTCCTGATGGATTTCTCCTAAACACATTTCAATCAGAGCACATGTAACTGCTGTTGTTGAATAACCTATCGTACGATACATGTATTCTTCATTGACACTTCCCATCTCAATCGAAAGATCTGCTTTTTTAGCAATCGGAGAATCCAGTTTTTCAGTAATGGAACAATTCAAACAACCATGCTTTTGAATTTTTATAAGTGCATCATACACAAGTTTAGTAGATCCTCCTTGAGAAACCACAATGTATAAAGCCTTATGATTGATCTCATTCAAATAATGCACAAATTCATTTGGATAATAACAACGCACTTTTAATTTACAAACATTTTCAGCAAAATATCGTGTTACTTTACTGGCATTCATGGATGAACCGCTAGCAACAAAAATGATTTCATTAATTTCTTTATCTCCTATGTAATGATTGAATGATTTTTTTAAATCATTATATGAATCGACAATTCTATCTAAACATTCAGGAATTCTCTCAATACAATTTAGTAAACTCATATATCCTCCTTTTTACACTTTTAGAATATAGTATTTTGTAAAGAAACTAAAACTGATAAATTGCACGAACCTTCGTGCAATTTATCTATATTTGTTCATAAAAAAAATCCTCCTTTTATAAAACGATTTGCAAATTATTTAGGAGGCATAATCATAAGGAATCAGTTCAATATAATGTTTTTTATCATGTTTTTATGGCTGCACTCACTAAACCACTTTTCGAGTGGTTTAGGTTCATTACACTAAGCGACAAACAGCCATCCGAGTGAATGATCATCATGTCCGGTACACCACAAAAAGGGGTTCCAAATAGATTGCGGTATATTCCAAAGTATGTGGTGTGGATACCCCTATAACAGAAAATGTGGTTATCTGACCTTTACCAGTCTGTGTGGTTTTCTATGACAATCCTGTGGTCGTGCTATAACACTTCTGTGGTTTTAACACAAAAAAATACCTCCTTATCTTATAATACAAGTGTCTAAATTTGCTTTACAAGAAAGGAGGCGGATATATATGTCCATAGAAAATCTTATTATAAATCTATTTAGTATTGAGTTTTGATATCAACTAGTATCAAGAAATTATTAACTCATTTTCTATTGTAAGCAATAGAAGAATTAATAATAGCTATATCGAATCAAGAAATAGCTTAATTGAAAAACTACTATATAATGCAAACGAATTTGCTAATTTTAAGAGAGTGAAAAATAGAATTTTGTATTGGTTAAATAAAAAGACGCATATTCGATTAACGAAAACAAAATGACCTAGATGCGAAAAACGGTGATGATTACCATCACCATTTTTGTCTAAGCCTCTGCTTTAGGACGGATTTCCGATGTTCACACGGAGCTGTCTGTACTGGTGGAAAAGTGAAATTCAATAGAATTACCGTTAATTGGGTTGAATTTTACATATTGTCCGACAAGATTTCGATATCTATCACCCACAATAGAACTATCGACGTCTGTATATTTGGCTAGTTCTGAATACAAATCAACCGATTTAATCTCTATCGCATTATCAGGAAGAGGAATTTTTGCATTTCCATTTTTTACGACAATGTTTTTAAACGAGACTGAGTCATTTATTTTACCATGGAACTGAAAATTATCCGGGAGGTTTGTTAAAATAAGAATTTCATCGTGTTTGATTTCAATTTTGAAGTCAACCACAATTTCTTTTCCTGTATCAGGTAATGGCTTTTGCATATCTAAAGGCAGTGGCGGGATTTCTCCCAGTCGGATAGGACGACCACGGTATTGCCATGTGTAAAATTCATCCTGCTTTAATCCATGATCTATCATCACCCAAAAAGTAATTAACTTTTCATGGCTTTCTGAAAGACTGCTGGTTACATGGCATCGCTCATTATCAAGTTTTTTATATTTATAAATTGCGTCCAGCACACTAATATTACAATACTGAGCAGCATCTATAAAAATTAAATAATCCCCTGCAAAACACCCATATTTGTCGATATACATATCGCCGTATTTATCCACAAATTGCAAAATCGCTTGCCCAACATCATCCGATTCTGTTTGCTCATTTAATGTCACATAACTCATAAGGCCATTTACACTATTTGATATTTGTTTACCATGCTTTAAGTAAAGAGTTGCTCGAACATTCGTGAATAGTTGATCGATAGAAATATTTGGTGTTAAGATATTTTCACACAATATCTCTGTAAAGTAACTTATGTGTGATGTGCAACCGGAGTAATCTCCAAATTGAGTGGCGTAGGCAATATAAGTGTTTTGAGGTGCTATCATCTCTGAAAAATTGCCCGTAAAGGCTGGTGTAAGATTATCTCGGCAGGCATCAACAATTATTAGAAGTTTGACTTTTCTTGTAAAGGACGGATACAGCCTGTTGAGATTAAAAGCACTTGTTTCAATTGAAAATCCCTTATCCAGATTGATGCCAAAGTCAATAGGGTATAAATAGTTTTCACCCCGACTGTGACCGCCATGACCAGAAAAATATATTATATTTAGTGAGTCGCAAGGAGCTGTTGTTGCGAATTTGTGAATTTCTTGTTCAATATCTTTTAGGCATAAATCCAGATATGAAGATGTCTCAAATTGTAGTTGCTTTAGCTTTTTCTCTAATGTCTTTACATCAACTTCTGCACTTGGTAAATCAGGTGCCGAAATTGAATGACTTTTAATGTAATGAAACATACCAAATAAAATGGCTCGTTTTTTCATGTGAACCTCCATATTTTCAACTTTAATAATTTGATTATATTTCAGATTTGAGTGTTAATCGACTGAAAATACATGACCTTCGGGCCAACTCAGCCTCAACGCAACTAGTGATTATGTAAAGATAGAGTGGAAAATCTAATACTCTTTTCACTCTATCTAACCACTTGTTTCTTAATACCGCTTGTAGCCTCATGTAAACCGTTGCTCACGAAATAATCAAGAAATAACCTTCACTAGACTAATATTTGTTTGTAGTGATCAAAAATCAATCTACCCTTAAAACCAAGAATTAATGAATGATAAAATGCTCTACTCTTTTTTCAATCTAAAACACCTACTTAGATTTTGTTTATTTATTATCTTCTAAATTATGAATATACTTACAATAATAGCTATTTAATTGTTTAAGTTTATTGAATATTTGATTGCGTAGTTCTCTTTTATCACAACTTATCAATTCATCAACATTTTGTTCTACTAACCATTCATAGAATTTGTACACCTCATAATCAAATTCCGTTGAAGCCAGAAGATTCGTAAATTGTGAAGCAATCCTAATCGTTTCTTTGTTTAAACCAATACATTTTACTAAATCATATCCGAATTTCATAAACTCTATTGGAACATTTCCTAATCCTATTATCTGATATAGTTTAAGCAACAAACAATACTGTTTTTTTTGATTCTCTTTTTGAATACTCATCCATAATATATTTCTTAATACAATTTCAAGTTTTCTATTTTTATTATTTGTAAATTCATTGAAAATCTCATTAACTAAAGAATTGTATAATTCTGTATTTTCATAAACTAAATATATCATTTGTCCCATTTTTTCATAAACATTTTCATCATTGCATAACAAGTCACAATCAAATATGAAATGATAGAATAAAAACTGTATGTTACTTGCTGCAGCTTCATTTAATATATTAGATAAAACAAATATGCATAAAAACATTTCTTTTTGAGAATTATCAGATAATATTTCAGTTAATTCCATATTAACATTGTAAAAAACAAAATCATTGTAATAATAGGCTAATGAAGCAATCATCAATAAAGATTCTTTATGAGTGAGCATCAAACTATAAACAGATTCTATTCTATTTAAATCTTTATCTGCAAGTATGAATAACGTTTCAATTAATTCATAAGTTGCAGAATTAATATATAAGATTATTAAATCTTGATATTTTTTCTCACCACAATAAGAATTATAGTTATCAAGTTTAATTGGTTCAAGGAAATCACTAAACTTAAGTATTTCGCTGTAAACATAATCCCAATTTAAAGTATGTGATTCTTTACATTTTTTTATGTATGTTTTTATAGCTCGTGAAAGATTAATTTGAGGATATATATTTTGACTTTCATTTTTTAATAAATGTAGTCTTAAAAACATTTTCTCAATTACTTTTTCATATTGATCATTATCGTCAATCAAATCAACAAAATCAGCTATAACCTCAGTATGTAGCTTATCCAAGAAGTCTTCTTTTATAACATAATCATTTCGATGAGCCAATTCTAATATTTTCTTTGAAGTAGCTCTATACGTTTTTTCAACAAATTTATCAACTTCTTCAGTTTTTCTATTTAAATATATATCATTTAAGTAAATAATGCTTTCTTCGAAATTATCAACTATAAAACTGTCATCAAGATAACTAATTTCATTAACATAACCTACCTCTACTTTTCCAATAGCTTCAACGGGCATCATTGATTTAAATTGCTGAGGTAAATCAATCCAATCTTCTTCATAATCCTTTTTCAAAAAATTATAAGCCCGAATCAAAGTATGTAATCCTTCTAAATTCTTTTCATTTAATTGATTAAATGCTTTTTTAATATTTGATAATGTTTCACCTTTTAGCGAATGAAAACATCCATCAATAATATTACATAATACATTAGAAATTGATAAATCATTCAACAAACTTGCATATTGTGTTATGTTTGATAAAATCTCTACTTTAAAATCTATTCCAAAGTAAATATTCAGATAGTTAAAACCAATTTTTTTATAATAAACACTATCACTGTCTATCAATTCTTTTATAATTGTTTCGTTTTTCTGGTGTTGAAAATATAGATTTAATAACTTCGAATAATAATTTCTTCTCATAAATGATGGTCTAGCCAAGGCTTTGTTTATCCACTGATCAACATCACTATAAAGATAGTCATTCGAATAATTAATCTCATTTATTTCTATTATTATATAAAAATCACTATCAAATCTATATGTCACTCTACTTAAATCTAATTTACAACAACTAGTTGTAAAAACATCTTTGTACATACAATCAATACGTTTTAACATATCTAGCTTAGAGGTCATTTTTTCAACAACTATATCAACTAATGTATCATATTGCTCAAGAGTATATTTTAGTTCATCAAATGGATTCCCCAAAATTATAGAATTTCCATAGACTGAAGAAATCATATTTTTATTCTCATCACTAAATTCAATTTCTTGAATCAAAGATGTATAAACTCTTCTTACATAAGAACATATTTTATCATTTTGCATTATTAGTTTTATGTTTAACTTATATATCAAATCTTTTATTAGATCATATTTCAAATAAAAGTCAATTATATCACTTACAATTAAATAATATTCACTATGATCAAAGGATAAATATGTTTTTAAAACTTTTTCAAGTGTAGCATTATATCCAATTTCATCACCATATTTTTTGATTAATTGATTCACTTCTATAAATCCACTTGTATTACCACATTTTTTCCAAGGAACAATATCAAAAACATTTTCATTAAGAGCTATTTCTAACCATTCCTTACTAGTTGTTTTAGAAATATAAAACGCAATATCAAAAGAATTTCCTCTTATAAACGACTCTAAAACTTTCTTTCTTTCATCGTAAATATTTGACATTTTATTTTCTCCTTTTTAATCATAGTATATTAAAATTATAATTAACTTCGTCAATGGAAAATTCTTTTGATAATTCTTCAAGAAAATCAAATAAAACAGAGTAACCTTTTTCATCTATATCTAAGCAAATAATATTTAAACCTAACTCTTGATACAACTGATGTAGTACTTTTTTATCAGTTTTCTCTCTTTTTAGTACTAAAATTGTAATGTTTGATGAATCATCCTTGTCTCTTATATTATTAAAAATGAATTTTAAAATCTCAATTTCGGAAAGACTATATCCAATGATTAAAATTTCGTTCTTTTCAAATAAATTGTCTAAAAATTGGTTAATTTTATTTATATGATTATTTTTAGATGGATCAATATGTTTTTTTTCAAAATACAAATCATAATAATCTAGCCAAGTAGAAATTAAAAAACTTTCATCTAGCAAAGAAGCAATATCTCCGTGAATATGAAATACTTCTCTTGGATTCAATACATAGTCTTCATTTAGTTCAAGATTATCTTTTTTAATAAAACCGAAATATTCTTCTAATACATTATCGTAATTAGTTGTAACAAAAGATGCATTTATTTTTTTAAATTTCTCATAAAATGTCGCATGTTTTTGTCTAAAATCTTGTATTTGTTCGTATTTAATTTTGAATATTTCTTTTTCATATTTAATTCTTTCAATATTGGAGCGTTGAGTAATATAACTGTCTATTAGTGTCAGCAAATGCTTTTTATCTAACTGTTTTAATTCTTCTATAGTTGAATAATTAAAATTTAGATCTAAATCTTTAGATACTAAATCCAATTTTTTATATGCATAGCTATTCCAACCTGGCATTCCAAAGTTCTGTGAAAATCCTGCTCCAACAAAAATAGTAAATTTACTTTTATTGACTATCCACGAATGATCTTCTTTTATTTTATTTAATCGTTTATAGTATTCATCTGGTGTAAAAACTCTTGTCATATACTTTCCTTCTTTAATAATTTCTTTTATTAATTCATTAATTCTTATCTATCAATTTTTCTGTTTTTAAAATTCTACTTCTTACTATTGGATAGACTAAAATATTTTATATATTAATTAATATGTAAAAAAAGTAAAATCCTTAGTTAGTATAGTTCATCACAAAAAGTTTTGAAAAAATCTTCCTTTGAACTATTTTACTAAACCTTTAATGTATTGTAATAAATCAATGAAATCTTTAAATATGAAATATGGTATCCTAAATTTGTAAATTTCAAGAAAATCATTTATAGTAAATTCTTATTTTTCAATCTCTAATTTCAACTAAGGATTTTTTTACAAATCAAACCATCATCAATCTATATCACTCTAGACTAATGAATAGTAAAATTACTTTTATAACCAAAGCCTTATAGAGCTTTTTCAAATCAGACAAGATTTTCTATTGTTCTTTTACATCGATATTTAATTAATTCTTAGTCACGATGTAAATTTACTATTTTTAATCTGTTATTTATGTCATCAATTTCATCATCTAATTGATTTAAACTCTCTTTTGAAAAACCATATTTGTTACATAATTTGCGATACTTTTTATCTAGTAGTCCTTTCTTAAGTGATTTATAAAGAGTTATCTTTTTAAATTCTTTATTCTTGAAAATTAAATATATTGTAGAAATAGCTGATGGAATTAACACTAACAAAGTATCCACAATCCAGCCATTATCAAAACTAATGATTACAACAATAATAATTATTATATAAAGTAGAGCAACAAGAGCTGATATTATTTTAATTACATGTTCATATTTTTGTAATTTAATTAAAATATCATTATTTAATTCAATTTGTTTATCTTTTTCTTCTATTTTTGATTGCAACAATTTATTTAGTAAATTATAGTTCTCCGATTGTAAAATAGAAATTTCATTATTCTTTTGTTTAATGCATTTTTCATTTTCTGCAAGTTCTATAAATGTCAACATAGAAATGTACATTTTTGATCATATAAGAATGTACATTTT
>CAMEIZ010000059.1 GCA_945919165.1 uncultured Traorella sp. | reverse complement strand
TCGGTCGCTTGATTAACATACCATCATTTGCCAAGGCCTCGAGTTTTTCACGTTCATTCATATTGATAAGTCTGTCTTTAAAATGATTTTCACGATAACTCTTTCCGTTGGTGTTAAAAAACTTATCGATAGATTTATTTGACAAAGAAATCCATTTGACTAATTCTTCTATAGAAATACCATCCTGTATTGGACGATCTGTAAATTCTATATTGTATTGATTCAAATGTTTTTTTGCTTTGATACAGGTTGAACATTTACTGTAATGAATAAAAATCATACTATCACCTTATTCATTCTATCATCTTTTCTACCATAATTCAAAAAAAGGTTTGATAAACCCGATATTTAATAATGATGGTGCAATAATTGTTTGATTTAAAAGGTGATATCTGCAAACAAAAATTAAAAATAAGTTAAAAAAGAAAAAAATGTATTAAGAAAGTATTAAGATAGTTCTTAAATATTTTGTGAAAATAGAGAATTCAATATATAATCATTTCAATAAAGAGATAAATTTGATATTATATTAGAATACAAATGAAAAAAAGTTTAGATATTCAATTTAAATGATCATTTGTCAAATTATAAAAAAAGTGTAAAATACCTGTTAGATTTAGGGGAGAAGTATGAAGCCGTTTCACTTAAAAAAAACAAACACTGCAAGAAAAATTGTCAATAGTTTTATGGTTGTCATTTTGGTTGGGGCTATTCTGTTGACATTACCGATTTCAAATCGAAATGCCGTTTTTTTGAATCCGCTGGATGCTTTTTTTACAGCGGTAAGCGCAACTTGTGTTACTGGTTTGACAACTGTTACCACGATGCATCAGTTTAATCTTTTTGGACAGATTATTATTTTGATCATGATGCAGGTTGGCGGTATTGGACTCATGACACTGGTTGCAGTATTTGCGATTGCTTTAAAAATCAAGTTTTCTATGGAAAATAAAAAAGCATTGATTGAATTATTAAATCCAACAGATCTTTTTCATTTAAAACATTTTCTTAGAGATATTGTCAAATATGTGGTATTTTTCGAAAGCATAGGAGCCATTCTGTTGATGGTTCGCTTTATACCGCAATATGGTTTGAAAAAAGGGATATTTAATTCTATATTCATTGCTGTATCAGCCTTCTGTAATGCCGGTTTTGATAATTTAAGTGAAATCAGTCTGATTCCTTATCAACAAGATGCATATGTATTATCAATTCTGATGATGCTGATAGTTTTGGGTGGTGTTGGTTTTGTCGTCTGGTTTGACGTAAGAGATAAAATCAAACCTCTGATTCGAAGAAAAATCACCTTGCATCGTTTTTTTGAATCGCTTTCACTGCATACGAAAATTGTTCTGATTGCTACATTGTTTTTAATTGTAGTGCCAGCTGTTATGTTTGGGTGTATGGAAGCCAATAATCTGTTAACAATGCAAAATCTTTCCATAAAAGATAAAATAGTTAATTCACTGTTTACTTCTATTACACTGAGAACTGCCGGATTTGCCAGTCTTTCTATGGATCAGTTTTACATGTCGAGTCATCTTTTAATGATCTTATGTATGTTTATAGGCGGAAGTCCTGGAGGAACAGCGGGTGGTATTAAAACGACAACTTTGGCTGTTGTTTTGATCTGTATTGGTTGTATGTTAAAAGGAAAACGACAAACTAATGCTTTTCATCGACATATATCAAGAGATGTGATAGTACGTGCTACATCCATCATCACAATTAATATGCTGACTTTGTTTACAGGAATTTTCATCCTGTCGATTACTGAAAATTTCTCATTTATGGAAATTGTTTATGAGTGTACAAGTGCTTTGGCGACAGTGGGCTTAAGCTTAGGAATTACGCCTTTGCTTAGTACAGGCGGAAAACTTGTCATTATTATGTTGATGCTTGTTGGAAGAATTGGTATTATGACATTTATTATGTCGTTAGTAAAGGAGGATCGTCACTGTGATGTGATCCATTATGCAGATGGACACGTATTGGTGGGTTAATATGAAAGAAAATAAGAATAGACAATTTGCTGTATTAGGATTGGGTGTATTTGGAAGTACTGTATCAAAAACTCTAGCTCGTTATAACTGTGAGGTTATTGCGATTGATAAGGATATGGAATGTGTTTCTAGAATGGCGGATATTGTTCATGAAGCTGTTCAGGGCGATATTACAGATATTCACGTTTTAGAAAATGCAGGTGTTGGAGATTGTGATGTAGCAATTGTTGCGACAGGATCTAATTTGGAAGGAAGCCTGCTATGTATTCTGAATCTGAAAGAGTTGGGAATCCCTTTTATTGTCGCAAAGGCAAAAAACAAAGTGTATAAACAGATTTTTGAAAAAGTCGGTGTAGATAAGGTTGTACGTCCTGAAAAAGAAATTGGGGTTGAAACAGCAAAAGGACTTCTGAATCAAAGTATTATTGACATGGTTGATATTGATGAAGATAATTCAATTATAGAGGTAATGGTGCCAAAAAGCTGGGTTGGGAAAACACTTCAGGAATTGGATGTACGCAATCGCTTTCGCGTAAATGTATTGGGTGTCCGTTATTCCAATCATCGTTTAGATGTTACCCCGTATGCCAATTATCGTCTGCAAACCGAAGATCATTTATTGATTATTTCAAAAGCAGAAAGTATTACGAAATTAGACTTTCTGGCATACTTTTTCGTAATAAAACATGATAAAATAAGAATATGAATTCTACAGTTGCTTTTCACTATGATAAGGAAAAAAAGGAGTATTATGATCGAGATCTTTCTTTTTCTTTTTTGATAAAGGAAACAGCAGCTTTTTTTGATTCAATTGGCATATCAAAAAATAAAAAATCAAGACATGTTTTATACTTTCTTATTCAGATTGAAAATGGAGGTATCAGGTTATGAATTTGAAACCAACAATTCTGGTTGTGGAAGATGATAAAGCTGTCCGCTCATTAATTACCACAACACTTGAAACACACCAGTATAAATATCTGAGCGCAAAAAATGGAAAAGAAGCTATTCTTGAAGCTTTGTCGCATAATCCTGATGCTATGTTTTTAGATCTTGGATTGCCGGATATAGATGGTAATGAAATTATCAAAAAGATTCGCACCTGGTCAAATATGCCCATTATTGTAGTCAGTTCCAGAAGTGAAGACAGCGATAAAATTAAAGCTCTTGATAATGGCGCTGATGATTATGTGACAAAACCATTTTCAGTAGATGAACTGCTGGCTCGATTAAGAGTGGTATTACGAAGAATGAATCAATCCACTCTTCAACAGTCAAGTGTATTTATCAATGGAGCTCTAAAAATTGATTATGCTTTGGGATGTGTTTATCTCCATCAGCAGGAACTTCATCTGACACCCATTGAATATAAATTGTTATGTCTTTTATCCCATCATGTCGGAAAGGTATTAACGCATACTTATATCACCCATGAAATATGGGGAAATGGATGGGAAGATGTTGCCAGCTTAAGAGTTTTTATGGCTACACTTAGAAAAAAGATCGAATGTGATCCGTCATCTCCAAAATATATTCAGACGCATGTAGGCGTTGGATATCGAATGTTGAAGGTGGAACAAGAAGGAGAAGAGAAATGAAATTCGATGAAATGAAGTTAAGCAAAGAGCTTTTAAAGGCTTTGGATAAATTAGACTATGAAGAAGTTCTTCCCATTCAAGAAAAAGTTATACCTGAATTAATAAAAGGAAAGGATTGTATTGTTCAATCAAAAACAGGAACTGGAAAGACAGCCAGTTATGCAATTCCATCTATTGAAAAGATTGATTGGATGATCAATACTCCACAAGTTTTAGTCATAACACCTACAAGAGAATTGGCAAAACAAGTGGAGCACGAATTTAAAACCATTGGTTCATATGCAAGAATTAATGCTATTTCGCTGATTGGACAGCAGCCAATCAAAAGACAGATTCTATCACTTAAACAAAAAGTCCATGTGGTCAGTGGTACAATTGGACGTATATTGGATCATATTGAAAGGAATACACTTGATCTTTCCACAATTCATACCTGTATTATTGATGAAGCAGATGAATGCTTTAATTTAGGCTTTATTGATGATTTAATTCAGATATTCAAGGCTTTGCCGCCCTGTCAAAAAGCTGTGTTCAGCGCCACTTATAATGATGAAATCAAACAGGTGATTTCAAATTATTTACAAGATCCCATCTTTATCCGATTGAAAGAAACAACTGAATACAATACTCATATTTCATTAAATTATGTTAAAGTTACAAAAGAAAACAAAATGGAAACCTTATTCAATTTAATTCACAAACATATTCCGGAACAGGCAATTATCTTCTGTAATTTTAGAGAAAATGTCGATCAGGTATTTGATGAGTTTTATGAGAAAGGCTATTCCTGCTGTATGATTCATGGTGGATTGTCTCAATCAGAAAGACTTGAAAATATGCAGGATTTTAAAAAAGGAATGTTTCGTTTTCTGATTGCCAGTGATGTTGCTTCCAGAGGTATCGATATTGAAAAAGTGACACATGTTTACAATTATGATCCACCTACAACTACTCAGGATTTAATTCACCGCATCGGAAGAAGCGGAAGAGTAAAGAAAAAGGGTGAAAGCTATACACTTGTATTGGATACTCAAATGAAGTATATCAAGAGAATTGAAGAAGATCTGGAGACGTCATTTTGCGAAGTGTCGGTTCAGCCTGCAGAAATGCCCAAGATTCTGACACAGGCAAACAAAATTGAACTGAAAGATGAAGTGATTCATTCAGAAAAGATGAAGCTTTATATAAAAGCCGGTAAAAACAAAAAAATACGTGCTAAAGATATAGTTGGTGCAATTCTTCAAGACAAAAGAATTCAAGCGGAAGATATCGGTATCATTGAAGTGCTTGAGGTGCAAAGCTATGTTGAAATATTAAACAATAAAGGGAATATGGTGTTAGAAAGCCTAAAGAGAATTAAAAATAAGGAAGTAAGCGTAGAAATCGCTAAAGAAATAGGAGGATAAAATATGTTGAAAGATAACCAGATTTTGCTTGCGAAAAACGATCATGAAATTTATTTAAGAGGTGATATGGCAAATCGCCACGGCTTAATTGCCGGCACAACTGGAAGCGGTAAAACTGTTACGCTGAAAGTGATGGCAGAAGGCTTTTCATCAATGGGGGTACCGGTTTTCTTTTCTGATGTTAAGGGAGATTTGAGCGGTGTTATTCAAATGGGAGAAGAAAATGAGAATGTCACTGAAAGAGTCCAGAGTATGGAATTAAATGACTTCTCTTATCAATGCTATCCAGCTCACTTTTGGGATATTTTTGGAGAACAGGGACATCCTGTACGCGTCAGCATATCAGATATGGGCCCAATCTTATTAAGCCGTTTGCTTGAATTAAGTGATGCTCAGTCAGGTGTTTTATCAATTGTTTTCCGTATTGCGGATGAAATGGGATTGATGCTGATTGATTTAATGGATTTAAGAAGTATGCTGGAATATGTTGGTGAACATAAAGACGAATATAAAACCAAATACGGAAATGTTACTACGGCCAGTATTGGAGCAATTCAAAGAGCTTTGTTAAAACTTGAAGATGAAGGAGCAAACCAGTTCTTTGGTATTCCGGCTCTTGATATTTTTGACTGGATTAAAACGGATGCAAAAGGAAGAGGAATGATCAACATTCTTAATTGCAAACGTTTGATTCAAAGCCCAGTACTTTATTCTACATTCCTTTTATGGATGTTAAGTGAATTATATGAACGTCTTCCTGAAGTAGGAGATTTAGATGTACCAAGAATGATTTTCTTCTTTGATGAAGCTCATCTTCTTTTCAAAGGTGCTCCAAGTGCATTAGTCAACAAGGTTACTCAAATTGTGAAATTAATACGTTCTAAAGGGGTAGGTATTTATTTCATTTCACAGAGTCCTTCAGATATTCCGGATGAAGTATTGGCACAGCTTTCAAATCGTGTTCAACATGCTCTTCGTGCCTATACACCATCAGAAACGAAAGCTGTCAAGGCTGCAGCTCAGTCCTTCAGACCTAACCCTGCATTTAAGAGTGATGAAGCTATCACTGAATTAAAGGTGGGTGAAGCATTAATCAGCTGTTTAGATGAGGATGGAGCACCACAAATTGTACAGCGTGCTAAAATTCTTCCTCCACAAAGCAAAATGGGAGCAGCAGATGAATCACTGATCAAGAAAGCAATTGTTTCCAGTGAATTTGAATTAAAATATCGTGATGCCGTTGATCCTGAATCAGCCTATGAAGTTTTAGCAGCTCAACAAAATGATGATGAAGAAGTAGTTGAAACACCAAAGGCTAAGATAAAAGAAAAAGCAAAAGAAAAAGAAACAACAACGGCAAAAAGAAGTGCTGGAAGACCAACCAAGAGTACAATCGAAAAGGCATTAAATTCTGCAACTTCATCTGTATCAAGAACACTAAGCACAAATGTTGCGAAAACATTAACGGGTGGAAAAACAACAAGTACCCAGAAAATGATCGAACGAGCTGCGACAAATGCATTAAGCACCTTATTAAGAGAAGGTGGAAAATCTGTTACTCGCGGTTTATTTGGTACCAGAAAGTAATAAAAAAAAGGAAAACAATGACTCCTCCATGTGGAAGTAACCATACGGAGGAGTGTTTTATATCAATTTTGTATACTTTAACTTTCTTTGTTTTTGATATCTGTGAAGTAAATGATTGAAGCTTGATTTCTCATATTTTCGTGTTAAAATACTTTTTTGTAAATTGGAGGTAAAATATGTCAAAAGATCGATATCGCATTATTATGGTTGAAGGACCTCTGCTTCCAAAAATTTTGTTATTCTCATTGCCGTTAATGGCAAGCTCATTGATACAGCTGTTATTTAATGCTGCTGATATTGTTGTGGTAGGACAATATGCAGGCAGTCAATCATTGGCAGCAGTTAGTTCAACCAGTTCTCTGATTAATTTAATTGTCAATATTTTTATTGGATTGTCAATCGGTACAAATGTAGTCGCAGCACGTCATATTGGCGCAAATGAACAGCATGAACTATATAAGACTGTACATACAGCCATGATGATCAGTATTGTTGGAGGACTTTTATTAACAATCTTTGGTGTTTTTGCTTCTAAACAGTTACTGGAATGGATGGCAACTCCCAATGATGTAATTGATTTAGCGGCTACATATCTGAGAATCTATTTTTTGGGTATCACAGCTTCATTGATTTATAATTATGGAGCTTCAATTCTAAGAGCGAAAGGCGATACAAAACGTCCTTTATATTATTTGATCCTTTCAGGTATTGTGAATGTAGTCTTAAATTTGATTTTAGTGATTGTTTTTCATATGAATGTTGCAGGGGTTGCCATTGCTACTGTTGTCAGTCAAATCATTTCAGCTGTATTGATTTTTATATGCTTGATGAATGAAAAAGAAGGAATGAAGCTGATACCAAGAGAAATTGCTTTTTATGGAGATAAATTCAAAGATATTTTGAAAATAGGACTTCCTGCTGGGATTCAGGGCAGTATTTTCTCTATTTCAAATGTGATGATACAAGCTTCAATCAACTCATTTGGATCAATTGTGATGGCGGGAAATGGAGCAGCAGCAAATATTGAAGGCTTTGTTTATGTTTCCATGAATGCCTTTTATCAGACTTGTTTGACTTTTACAAGTCAAAACTATGGAGCAGGAAGCTGGAAACGAATCTTAAAAACTTTATTATTGTGTCAGGTCTGCGTTATTTTAACTGGTATTATTTTGGGTATGAGTGCCTGGTATTTTGGTGATATCTTGATATCTATTTATTCAAAGGATGCTGATGTGATTCAAGCGGGAATTACACGTATGGCCTATATCTGTAAGACATATTTTTTGTGTGGTATGATGGATGTCATGGTAGGATCTTTACGAGGACTGGGATACTCATTTTTTCCTATGATAGTATCGTTAGTGGGTGCCTGCGGATTACGAGTAGTTTGGTTGGCAACAGTATTTCAGACACAGAAAACAATTGATTCCATTTATATCTCTTATCCAATCAGTTGGCTTGTGACAGTGCTAGCACATATCATAACATTTTTGTTCATCATTCATGAAGTAAAACCAAAATTAAAGAAAATAAAAGAGAAGGCTTAATACAAAAAGAAAGTGACTAGTGACTACTAGTCATTTTTTGCATTAAGCTAAAATATAAATTTGGTTCTAATTACCTTTTTTATTGACAGCAAGGAAACAAGTGACTAAAATGATAAGTGGAAACAAGTTACTGCATGAAAACGGAGGGGTGCAAATGAAAATGAATGAACTATTTGAAACATATCATTGTGATACACAACACATGGAACAAGCTATATTTGCGAGTATTTTTGTTTTACAAAATCGTATGCAGACAGCAGGTGAAAAACTTCAAACGCAGATATCTATGAAACAATGGCTATTACTGACTATGACAGCATGCTGCCCTGAGCCGCGAACACTAACTAACGTTGGAAATCTTATGGGGTGTTCTAGGCAAAATGTCAAAAAGCTGGCATTAGCTCTTGAAAAAAAAGGATTTGTCCGATTGTTATTAGGTCGTAATAATTCTGTGCATATTGAATTAACCGATAAAGTAAAGGAATATTCAAACGAATTAAGCAAGAGACATTCACAATCTTTGAAATTGTTATTTGCTGATTTCAGTGAGGACGAAATTGAACAGCTTTTCCATTTTTACTCAAAACTATATGCGGGTATGGAGAGGGTAGAAAAATATGCAAAGGAGTCAGAGTAATAATGAAAGTGAGGAAAAGGAAAATGTATATTGCAATATGTGGTTTTATTGTTCTTATTGGAACATTGATGATATGGTTGAATATTTCTTATTCACCTGCAAGAAAACAATTTCAAAATGATATATCTTTGCTTATGACAGATAATCAGCTGTCGGTTGATCATGAGGTTTTTAAAGAAGAGGACTTTTCTGATCTGCCTGTTGCTATTCAAAAATATGTGGCAAATTGCGGCTATATTGGAACATCTAAAATGTCATATCTTAAAATGGAATATCATGACGTTGATTTCTTACAGGGAAGAAATGGTCCTGCATTAATTATCGATTATATTCAGTATAATTTTGTTAAAAAACCCAGCCGATTGGCTTTCATTGACAGCAGCATGTTAGGGATTCCATTTGAAGGTTATGATTACTATCAAAACGGTAAAGGCGGCATGAAAGGCGTGATCGGAAAGATTATCACATTGTTTGATCAAACAGGAGCAGATATGGATAAGGCTTGCCTTGTTACTTTTCTTGCAGAAAGTTTGTTTGCTCCTAGCATTCTATTACAGGATTATATTAGTTTTGAGGAATTAAGTGATTTTGAAGTAAAGGCCACAATTAACTACAAAAAACAAACAGCAAGCGGTATCTTTACCTTCAACAAACAGTATGAAATGATTTCTTTTACAACAAATGACAGAGCCGTTACAGGAACAAACGGAAGTATGGAGTATATACCATGGTCAGCAATTTGCAGTGATTATCAAGTATTTGAAAATGGTATTAAATATCCTACTAAATTTCAAGCTGTTTGGAATTATTCCGATGAGGATTTCACTTACTTTGATGGAAATATCAGTAAGATTACTTATGGATATAGTAATGGGGATAATGATTGATAGCTCATTTATAGTTTTTCATTAGATATAAAATAATCCTTTGTATGATTGCTCATACAAAGGATTCGTTTTTAATAAGATTAGTTTTTTGTGCATTTTAGTTCATTGTTATCATGATGGCAGCTTTTTAAATAAGATGAAAATGTTTAAAAGCTTTATATAAACCATCATTATAGACATAATCGGTCACATAATCGGCATTTTCCTGTAGGGTTTTAGATCCGTTTTTCATACTGATTCCAATATGAGCATATTTGATCATCTCAAGGTCATTTAAACTATCACCTATCGCAATGGTATTTTCAATAGGATGATTGAAATATTGACAAACATATTGAAGAGCAGAGGCCTTTGAGACACCCTTAAGATTAATCTCTCCATTATAAATCTGAAAATGAGGATCCCACTCAAAAAACCAATTAAATGAATCGTTGAGTTTATTCAAATAAACACTGGCATCATTATTACCAATCAGTGTAATCTTTGTAACTTGTTCATAGTCTTGTTCAGTAAAACGATCCATCTTCATAGCACTAAAAATTTCATCTGAATCAAAACTTTCGAAAACAGCCTGGTAAAGCTGATAAGCCTCATCATCAAAAAAACTTCCTCTCG
>CAMEIZ010000058.1 GCA_945919165.1 uncultured Traorella sp. | reverse complement strand
CCAATACAACATATACAACGGCAACCTTCCATCCAAAAATACTCATTAAAAGTACAAGAGAACCAAGATCAACCATTGGTGAGGATATCAAAAATGAAAAAGTAACACCAAGCGGCAACCCTGCACTAGTGAATCCAATAAATAACGGAATCGAAGAACAAGAACAAAAAGGCGTAACAGTTCCAAGCAAGGCTGCTATAATATTAGCCCACATTCCACGAAATCGTCCTAATATTCTTTTTGTTCTTTCCGGAGGAAAATAGCTTTGGATATACGAAATAATAAATATCAGTACCCCAAGCAGTACCATGATTTTTATCATATCGTAAATAAAAAACTGAATACTACCTCCTATTTTACTGCTTGTTTCTATACCCACAGCATTTAACAAAAAACCAATAGTATCACTGAGCCATTTCATACCAAGGACCTGGTTTTGAAAAAAAAACCAAACATTTTTCAATATCTGCATAAATTCACCCCTTTTTAGTTTGACATATTTATATGTATCAATGTTTGATGTTTTTATATAGGCAATCCTTGTCCACAAAAAGATTGCCTAATCTATTTTATTCACAGGATTTACATATAGAACTTTCAACAGTTGGAACAGAAATGTATTTACATAGCATTTCATCCATTTTTTCGCTTCCTTCTTTTGAAATGGAATAATGCATCCATTTACCGTCTTTTCGATATTCAACAAGTCCACTATCGCATAGGATCTTCATATGATGTGAAAGTGTAGGTTGAGTAATATTGAGTTCTTCCAAAAGAACACAAGCACATTTTTCTCCGTTTTGCAGACTTTCCAGTACAGCTAAACGATTCTCATCTGCTAAAGCTTTAATCATTTTAACATCTTCTCTATATCCCACTCTATCACACTCCTTCATACAAGACGGATAGATTATATCAATTATATCGATGTTTGTCAATCTATCGATATTATTATCCCCTTGCTGCCTATCAATCTGTCCTATTTTTAATCATTTAATTTATATTATTTCGTAAATGAATCCTTTTTGTCTTAATCAAAGTAAACAGTATGTAGATAATACCCTTTCTTTCTATAGGAAGACAAGCGAGAATTAAATATTTCACTTTCTGAAATAATAAATACTCATTACAAAATGAAGGACTATCTGGTTAATCAAAGAGAATGTGACTATTACGTTAGACATATTATCGTGCATTAGCGAAAGCAAATGAAAAACTCATAATAATAAACTGGGATTTTATTAATATTTTGTGAAGAACGTTAATAAAAGTACTATAGGGATTTGTGTTATCCTTTTGTTAGAAAGGCGGTAGTATATATGGATAAGCCAATATTTAAGCAAAAAATATATGATGAAATACTTGAATGGAAAAAGAATCACAGTGATAAATATGCCTCCTCATAAAAGGTGCAAGACGAGTTGGCAAGTCAACGATAGCTGAAGAATTTGCAAAAAAGGAGTTTAAATCCTATATACTGATTGATTTTGCTCATACCAGCAAAGCAATAGCAGAGCTGTTTGATGATACATATGACCTAGACTTTTTCTTTTTACAGCTACAACAATTGACTGGAACAAGATTATATGAGAAAGAGTCTGTAATCATTTTCGATGAAGTGCAATTACTTCCAAAAGCAAGACAAGCAATTAAATATCTGGTAGCAGATGGAAGATACAAATATATAGAAACGGGTTCTTTATTATCTATAAAGAAGAATACAAAAATATATTGATTCCAAGTGAAGAACATAAGATATGTATGTATCATATGGATTTTGAAGAATTCTTATGGGCAATTGGTGATAAAATATCAGCTGATACTATAAGGATGCTTATTCAAAAGAAAAAGCCTGCAGAAAATGTAATGCATAGAAATCTTATGCGTATTTTCAGATTGTATATGCTTATCGGTGGAATGCCACAGGCTATAGAAACATATATTGAGCAGAGTTCCACATAGTTTTTGGATAACTGAACTGATTTCCGAATGACTCATTCCTTTTTCAAAAAGATCCAATATCGTTGTTTCTGTAAACAGATCTCTACGCCGGTTTGGAAGAAGTGAAGTAAAGAATTCTCCCATACGGTCTCTTGGAATATTCAGAGTAAGTTTACCATACTTAGTGTCGAATTTTCTTTGATAGGATCCATTTCTTGAGTTTTCCTTATCGCTTCGTTCATAAGGTTCATAATCAAGGAAAGCAGTCAATTCATAAGCTAAGATTTCATTTAGAGCTTTTTCTAACTCAGATCGAAACAATTCAGTTACAGCTTGTTCGAATGCAGGAAGATTATTTTCATTTGTGAATAGGCTTTTCATTAAAGATGTAGTAAAATAGTTCATGGGTATGTTCCTTTCGTAAATTGTTTTTGGTCGAACTAATTTTACTAAGGATATACCCTTTTTTCTACTTTTTCGAAAAATCTATTTACACAAAATATTCTACACTACCATGTTTTATTAAATTAATAATTAATGTTGTATGATTTCTTTCTAAATCTCAATATTTTTAATAATATTTTTAAAATTTACTGCCTGATATATTTTATTAATCTCTTTTATGTTTTCAGCCGTTTCAACTCCGCCGAAAACTTTTGAAATGACTAATACTGGCAAATCGTTACTTTGATATTCAACTGTACTTATAATTAAATCTGAATGATTTTTCTGTAGATAGTCTTCTAATTTCGTCTGACTATCTGTAATGTACACTAAGCTAATAAACGGGAAGCTTTGTAAACATAATAAGACATATTTAAATTCAAAAAAATCACAGTCATGGTAAAATGCTACCTTTAGATTTTGCTTATTTTTTTGAGTAGCACTTAAGATTGAGAATACGATTTTACAAATCATTTTCTCATAGGATTCGGTACTATAGTATTTTGAAATTATGAGATAAAGTTCTTTTGCTATAATTACTGCAGAATGATAATTTTTTAAAATTGAATTATAATGTTTATTACCTTTACCTGTTTCACCTTTAATTTGAAGTAATACTTCATTTTTCACAATATATTGAATATCTTCAATTAATGCTTCAAAGTCAGCGTCTTGGATATTTAAATGTTGTTTTAGATAACTTTCACATTCATTAATCATTGTTTGATTCAACTCTATATTTTGAATTTTTTCGCTTAATAAATTTCGATCTTCTAAATCAGCATTTATTAAAACCGATGCCATAAAATAAACAACTTCTCTAGCTGTTAGTTTTTCGCATATCCGTTCCTTTAGATAATCCAACATACATGATATTTTAGTTTCCGTATAAAAATTACTCACTATATGGAACAAACGATCACTGATTACTGCATAATGGTTTTGTTCAATGCGATAGATAATGACTTCAAGCAGGACTGCCATATTTGTTAGTTCGAAACGTGATAAATGAATTTTATTGAGTTCACAAATCCAATCAATTGCCTGAACCACAGTTTGAAAATCACAGATGATGAATTCTTTTAAACAAGATTTCAATTTGAAATAATCTGTTTGATCTTTATCTTTTGAGACATAATAATGTTTTGTTTCATTAATCCAGCCTTTTATTGCCGCACGCAATCGTTTTTCTCCGGTTTGTAAATAGATTCCTTTACGTGATAAAACCAATTCAATCTTATAATCTTCAAACCATTTTGAGCATTCGTCGAGTAATTTATAAATTGTAGGTCGTGATAAATACATAATGCTCTCTAATTCAGAAATATGAAGAGGTGTTTCATCAGAAATCAGCAAATATAAAATATAGAGCTTGTATTCTTGATGATTTGCATTTATGTATTCATGATTTTGATTTTTTAAAAAGATGATGAGTTTTGATGGATTTTCAATTCTATAACCTTTTGATTTGATTGAGATTAGATTTGCTTCGTTCTCAAAGCAAATTTGTTGTACCCCTTTCAAATTATTAAAAACAGTTCTTCTTGAAACATGTAAATTATCAGCTATGTTTTGAGCTGTCATATAAGATAAAGGTGAACGTATCAATACTTTAATAATTGCTAATTGAATTTGATTATACATAAAACAGTCCTATCCTTTTCATTTCCTTTATCTATCATCATTATAACATATTTTATCCTATGAATTGAATTCACATTTGTTTTTATCATGAATTAAGCTGAAAAATTATTAAAATACCAATCTAATATTATCGTGATTAATTCATGATCTTCTTCAGGATTTAATCCACTAATACAAATAGCTCCTACGATTCCAGAATCTTTAATTTTTATTGGAAATCCTCCCATAGTAATACAGTATTCTCCAAGCTCTAAACCATATTTTGTTTGTAGAACAGACGCATCATTTTTGTTTTTAATACTTAAGAACTTTGTTGAATGACCAAAATATAAAACAGCATTTCTTTTTTTCATTAAGAAATCATCATTATTTCTAGTACATGCATCTGATGAATAATGAAATAGTTGTTTAGAATAAGCATAGATATCAATGCAAATTGATAAATTATGTATTTTCGAGTACTCGACACAGTATTTTCCAATTTCATAAGCTGTATCTGCATTAAAATGTGTAAATTCATATTTTATTTCTTCATTTAAGCTTTCTTGCATATATTATTTCTCCTATTATATGAAAAGCATTTCAAAGGTTTAATTAAAAGAACAATCCAAAGATGTTTTTCTTGTAATCATTACTTCTGAAATGCTGTTTTTTTTATTCTAAGTTCGCGCTAGCACAGATATCTTCAATAATACCAGCCACTTCTTCTGGTTTGAAACGTTTTTGATTCGAAAGAGATTCATGAATGCAATCTAATTCTTCCTTTGTAATTTCATAATCGGCTAAACGATATTTTAATCCCAAAGATTCAATAAATTTTTCCATAACGATACGTGCATCTTTTTCATTTTTAATTTCTAAGTGTTCTTTATTGATGATATCTATTACGGTTTGAATTCTACTTCCATAAGTTTCATGATAGTAGAAATGTTCCACAAACGAAGGATAACAAATTGCTAATGAACAACCGTGATTGATTCGATAAGCAGTACTTGAAATTGCTTCACCAAATGCATGTGGAATAATCGCTCCACCATTAGATAAACACATACCTGCACAACTATCCGCAATAGCCATTGTTTCTCTATATTCTGCTTTGTTTTCGTTAACAAGTTTTGGAAGAACATCAGCAATTTTTTTCATAGAATCCACATTGATTACTTCCATAATTGGCGCTAACATTCCCATAATATAAGATTCTGATAAGTGACAAAAAGCATCAAATCCAGTACTTGCTGTTAGTGATTTAGGTAAACTCATTGTTAACGTATAGTCAACAAAAGCAACCTCAGAGAAGAAATCAAAGCTGTAAATTGAATGCTTTGCATTATTTTCATCACTAATAACTGCTGCCGGTGTACAGTGAGAACCTGTTCCAGCTGTAGTTGGAATTGAAAATAAAGGTAATTTAAGCGGATTGCGAAGAGACAATGGTTTTGCGATTGCTGTGTTCCAATCAACTTCATAATTGCGAGAAACACTCAAAACTTTAGCTGTATCAATCACAGATCCTCCACCTACAGCCACTACGGCATCATATTGATTTTCTTTAATGATTTGAAACCCCTTTTCAATATCACTCATTAAAGGATTGGGACGAATTTCATTAAATACATCATATTCAATTCCACCTTCACCTAAAATATTTGCGATTTTATCTTTAATGGTAATCATAGCATCATTATTCGTTTGAGCCACTAATAGAACCTTCTTGCCATATCGAGAAACTTCTTTTGTTAAAGTTTGAATTGATCCTGCTCCAATGATAAGTCGAACAGGATTAAAATGTTGTTTAATACTCATACATTCTCCTATTTTTCAATTTCTAATAATTTTTGATCAAATTGAATCATCCCATGTGAACGATTTGTAATGTGATAATCACATAAATTAGTAAAAATAAGCATGCTGATTGTATTAATGTTTGGATTGATTAATAAATCTTGACTTATTTCAGCAATTTTTTGATGAGCTTCTACTTGGTCCCCTATTTTACAGAAGATTTCTAGTCCTTCACCTTTTAAAGCCACTGTATCTAATCCGATATGAAGAAGAATTTCTACACCATCTTGAGTTTTAATTCCAATAGCATGTTTAGTATCAGCTACCATGATTACTTCACCACTACATGGTGCATAAATCATTCCTTCACTGGGTTGAATCGCAATACCATCACCCATCATTTTTTGAGAAAAAACAGGATCAGGGACATTTTCAATTTGAACAACTTCCCCATTCACAAAACCATATAACGAAATGGAAGTATCTATTTTCTTAAATAGATTTCTAAACATGAGTTCACCTATTCAAGTCCGTATTTGATTGTTGCAGCATCAATTGCTTCACGACATTTTTTAACTCCCGCTGTTATTCCTTCTTCATCTAAATATAAAGCTGATGAGAAGACTAACACGTCAGGGTTACAAGCAATAATCGGATCTAAGTTATTTGGGCGAATCCCTCCGTCAACAGCTAATTCACATTCAGGGTTTCTTTCATCAATCATTTTTCTGGCTTCTTTGATTAATTCAATAGAGCTTCTTCGCCAAGCCCACTGTGTTTCTCCTTCTGGAGCTTTTCCTGCACCATGAATCACGATGTGTAAGCGGTCAATATCATAAATCGCTTCATTCACTAAACATAAAGGTGAATAACATCCAACGGTTAAACCAATCTTCATACCAAATTTGTGGCACCAGTCAATAATGTAAGCTAATGGGGCCCCAATGAAGTTTTCAGCTGGTAAAATCAACATAGTACATCCTGCTTTTGCTAATTTTTCAATAAATAAACGATCTACATCTTTTGCGTATAAATGACATTCAATCGGCTTATCTGTTATTTCACGTACAGCTTTTACAATTAAATGTCCCCCAATCAATTGTTGATTTCGTAAATCATACATATCAGCAGCATCTGAGTGACAGTAATCACAACCAGCATCTAATGCTTCTTTCATCGCTTCACTTGTGTTACCATACGGGAAACACCAAGCCATACCTGCAGCAATTTTTATGTGTTTCATAAGTTTCCTTTCTTGCAATTTATGCAAATCTATGCCATATCATTGCATAGATTATTAAAATACTGAATGCTAATAAAATAAGATTCATGACAATAACTTTTAAATCATGATTATCTTTTGCTTTAACATATATTTTTTTAAAATTCAAATTATTCATTTTCATTGTTTGATAGATAAAGAATGCCAAGACAAATCCAACAAATAAATCAAGTAAAAAGAATTGTGCAATACAAACCAACAAAATATTCAGAATACAACTTTCAAAGTATTCGTTCTGTTTTAATTTTTTATTGAAAAAATAAAGTTCAAAAAAACAGATTGCTTCAAATAGAGAAATCACATATGCAATATTAAAAGTTAGATTTGTTTGCATCAATTCAATGAATTCGATTTGTTGTTCTGATTGAATGAACAACAAGATACAAAATATTAAAACTGATACGATGATTAATAATAGTTGAGCTAAAGAGAGAATCTTTTGATTAAATTCATAACCTTTTTTTCTTTTCATACTTTCCTACCTTCTTTCTATAAAGAGTAGGAGAGATGATTTCATCTCCCCTTAACCTCACTTTCTAAACCCTATAATTTATATTTAGCTGTTGCTTCATCAATTGCTTTGCGGCATTTTTGAACACCAGATGTAATTCCATCAGGATCTGTATAAAGTGCAGTCGAAAATACAATCACATCAGGATTACATGCTACTATTTCATCTACATTCTCTGGGCGAATCCCGCCTTCTACAGATAATTCACAGTCTGGATTTTTTTCATCAATGAGTTTACGAGCTCGCTTGATTAAATCAAGGGCACCTTTTCTTAAGCCATCGTTTGCAGATTGTGTTTCAATATGTAAGCGATCAATTTCATAAATAGCTTCCTCTACTGAATTAAGTGGTGCATAACTTCCAATTGTTAATCCCACTTTGATGTTTTTTTGTTTACACCATTTAATAATAGATACTAATTGAGCACCAATAAATCTTTCAGCAGGTAATATCAACATGTTACAACCTACAAAAGCCATTTTTTCAATGAACAACAAATCACATTCTTGCGTATAGAAGTGGCATTCAATTGGTTTATCTGTCACCTTACGTACATAGTAAATAATATTGTGTCCACCAATTAACTGTAAATCACTAACTTCATACATGTCTGCAGCATCTGAATGACAATAGTCACAACCTGCATCCAAAGCTTCTTTCATGTTCTCCATGACTTTTCCATAGTCGAAGCATCCGGACATTCCAGCAGCAATTTTTATATGTTTCATTTTATCTACCTAACACTCTCTTCACATCCGCGCAGATGTTGATGACTTTTGGCCCATAAATAATTTGATAGTTAGCTCCATTTTCAACAACACCCATTGCTCCCATACTACTTACCCAAAAGTCTTTATCTGCTACTAAGGAAGCATCTTTTACACCCACTCTCAAACGTGTTGCACAGTTTTCCACAGATAAAATGTTATCAGGACCTCCAAAGCAGTCAACAATGTTTTGAGCGAATACATCATCATTTAAAGCAGTTGAAGAGCTTTCACCTTTTTGTCTTGCTTTAATTTCTTTTTTATCAACCAATTTAACATCTTTAGTCTCTCCTCTACCTGGTGTATTTACGTTAAATTTAACGATAAACCATCTGAAACTTACATAGTACAAGCAGAAGAATAGAGGCATGATCCATAATAGAGACATTGCATGTACTTTTTGTGGTTGAAGAATATTAGTAAGCATAAAGACAACTGCATCACCAGAAATTGAAACTTTCGTAGCTTCACATAATACAGCGGCTAAACCAGCTAGTGGTACATGAACTAAATAATATAACAACGGACTAGCGAATAATACAGTGAATTCCATAGGTTCTGTAACCCCAACAACAGCAGCTGTAAATAACGCTGGAATCATTAAACCTAACATTTTCTTTTTATTTTCAGGACGAGAAGTATGATACATCGCTAGCATAGCTCCACTCCATCCCGCTATGTTAATAACCGATTTTCCTTGACTGTAGCTTCTAATTAAAAAACTATTTGCAGTGGCAGATGCTGTTAATGCGTTTCCAATTTCAACTGTTCCAAAGTATTCAACACCATCTACAACCATGCGTCCACCTAATGGTGAGTAGAATAATGGGAAGTTGATTAAGTGGTGCATACCAAATGGTAACAATGAACGGTCAATAACACGATGAACGAAAGTTCCTAATAAACCTGAATTTGCAATGAAAGTCGCTAATGCTTGAATTCCGCTATTTACAAATGGCCATAAATAAAATAAAACTAGACCAATTACTACTGCAAAGAATGGAATAATGACAATAATGAATTTAGCTCCTGCAAAGAAACTTAACATTTCAGGAAGCTTTTTATTTCCCCATTTGTTCATTAAGAATCCTGTTAATCCACCACAGATAAGGGAAATGAAGATACTCATGTCATAAGTGAAGATTCCCCCAACTTGTTTAAACATTTGCATGTAAACTTTGGCTTCTTCAGCTGTCTTTCCTAACGCCATTAAGCCTTCTACATTACATGTTGCTTGTGTAATTCCTTGTGCAGATAACAATGTATTAATAACAGTGTTAACTGAGAACATCATAAACAATGCGGCTAAACCTGCATAACCTTTGTTTTCCCTACTTAAACCAAAGGCAATACCAATTGTAAACCAAATTGGTATATTACTCATAATCATAGAACCGATTTTCACAAACAATGCTGCAATTAACCAAAAGAATGAACCTTTTGGTAAAATAAAATTAATAAGTGGAGCTCCAATCCCCATACAGAAACCACAAACGACCAAAAGAATGATTGGAATCATCATGGCACCACCGAAGTATTGAAGCTTCGCTGTCAAATTAGAATGACCTTTTTTCATAGATATTCTCTCCTCTCTTGTCAATTAGCATTATAAAAGATTCAATCGTGTTGTGAAAGCGTTGTCATATACCTTCGAATTCATTTATATAAGTGCATAATTTTACATTGTACTTTCAAGCGAAGTATTTTTCTTATTGATAATTTCTCTAATATTGAGTCTTCTTTTAGTGTTAGAAGATTTATGGTACTCTCTTATTCATCGATAGTGTCAAGAATTTTGTGTAAATTGTTTATCCTTAGTAGGAGCAATTAGTTCTTAAATCAATCATCCCTAGTGGTTTGCCCAAAACCTTTATGAACATGATTCATATGTCTTTCGTTATATTTGTTGAATTGCATAACCAAATACTTTTCTTCTGATTATTCCGTAGGAAACTGTTCTTTTTTCTTGAAGTCTCTTTTTAGTTGCTTGTTATTTCCTTCGATAAGATTTGTCGTATAGATGGTTGCTCTTACACATT
>CAMEIZ010000057.1 GCA_945919165.1 uncultured Traorella sp. | reverse complement strand
CGCGTAATTTTACAATTGTGGATAATGATGATCAGAAAAGTATCTTGAAAGAAGCTTATAAATTATTTGGTTTGGAAATAAAAAGTTATAGCTTTGCTTCAGTTTTAGATTATATCGCAAATTGTAAGAGTGCAGGAGTAAATCCTGAGCAAGCTCTTAATATGTCTAATAAATTCACCAGTGAATACGTTAAAGCACAGTGTTATGGCTACTATGAAGGAAGACTTCATGCTATGTATGCACGGGATTTTCACGATCCCGTGCTGTTTACACGGAAAATACTAAAGATGTTGCCTCAAATTCGTGATTAATGGCAGAAAAAGTTTGATTATATTCATGTCGATGAGTTTCAGGATGTGGATAAGGTACAGTATGATATTATTCGCTATATAACCGGAGAGAATACTTTTTTGTGTGTGGTTGGAGATCCTGACCAGACAATTTATACATGGCGAGGAGCTGATGTGAATCTGATTATGAATTTTGAGAAGGATTTTCAGCCATGTACAACCATCATTTTAAATGAAAATTATCGCTCTACTCCATCGATTTTAAAAGGAGCTAACAGCGTTATTCAAAATAATAAAAATCGTATTGAGAAGGATTTGTTTACCAGTCTTGAGGATGAGCAGAAAATCATTCATTATTCTGCATTTGAAGATGATCTTGAACCGACTTGGGTAGCTCATCAGATTGAAAAGCTGCATCAAAGCGGAAATCGTTATCGGGATATGGCTGTTTTGTATCGCAGCAATTATCTGTCACGTTCTCTTGAAAAAAAGCTATTGGAGGCAAAGATTCCTTATCGTATTTATGGAGGAATACGTTTCTATGATCGTGCTGAAATCAAAGATGCGCTTTCTTATTTAAGAATGCTGATTCATGATAACAGTGCTATTGATCTGGCATTTAAAAGAATTATTAATGTTCCAAAAAGAAGTATTGGAAATAAAACCGTAGAGAAAATTGAAGAATTGTCACGAAATGAGAGAGTAAATTGTTATGAAATCATTAAAAGTCATGAAGTTTGCAAGGGAAAAAGTCTTGCAGCTATGAATGCTTTTATTGAACTGATTGAAAAATATCGGAATCTTGTCAACAGTATGTCAATCAGCATGCTCTTAGAAGCTTTGATGAATGAAAGCGGCTATATTAAAATGCTGGAAGATGAAAAAGAAACCGAAAGAATTGAGAATATCAAGGAATTGATTAATGATATTGAAGATTTTGAAGAAATGAATCCGGATGGGACGTTGGATGAATATCTTCAGCAGATTGCCTTATATACCGATAAGTATCAGGAAGAGATTGGTGATTTTGTGCAGCTGATGACCATTCATGCTGCCAAGGGGTTGGAATTTAATATTGTTTTTGTTTACAGTATGTGTGATGGTATATTCCCAAATGAAAAAAGCATCAGTGAAGGCGGCAGAGAAGCAATGGAAGAAGAAAGGCGCTTGGCTTATGTTGCGTTTACCAGAGCTAAAAAACAGCTTTATATTACGGATGCCAGAGGGTATAGCTATGTGTTGGACAGAACAAAAATGCCTTCTCGATTTATCCGAGAAATTGATGAAGACTGTATTTTGCATTATGGAAGTGTTCAGGAAATGAATGCGATGCCGAAGAAGACGTTGATTGAAGATCATGATGGTCAGCCTTCTTCAAGCAGTGTGCTGCGTTTAAGAAAAGGGGATTTAGTGACCCATAAGAGTTTTGGTGATGGTGTAGTGATTGATACCAGCAAAGGAATCTGGACGATTGCGTTTAAGAATAAATTTGGTGTTCGCAAGATCATGGCCAATCATCCGTCCATTATAAAAAAATAGGAGGAATTATGAGCAGAGAGAGAATCCTTGAGTTAAGAAAAATTCTAAAGCAGCTTTCAAAAGAATACTATGAGCTTGATGCCCCAACTGTCAGTGATCAGGAATATGACCGCTATATGCAGGAATTAATAGCGTTAGAAGAAGAATATCCAGATATGGACGATCCCTCTTCACCTACAAAAAAGGTTGGCGGAGAGGTGTTGGAGGGTTTTGAAAAAGTTGCCCATAAAACACGCATGATTTCACTTGCCAATGCTTTTAATTATGATGATTTAAAGGCTTTTGATGAGCGTGTCCGAAAAATTGTTCCTGATGCGACTTATCAGGTTGAACTGAAGATGGATGGCTTGGCTATGTCACTTCATTATGAGAAGGGAATTTTGAAGCAGGCAGTCACGCGAGGCGATGGTAATGTAGGAGAAGATGTTACCAGCAATGTCAAAACCATTCAAAGTGTCCCTTTAAAGATTCCTTATGAAGGAGATCTTGAAATTCGCGGCGAAGTAATTATGAGTAAAGCTGTTTTTCATGAATTAAATGAACAGCGAAGATTACAGGGTGAAGATGAATTTGCCAATCCAAGAAATGCAGCTGCGGGAAGTATCCGTCAGTTGGATTCATCTGTAGCTAAAAAAAGAAAACTGGATGCGTATTGGTATTTCTTAATGGACGCTTCAGCTCTTGGCTGTCATACACAAAGTGAGGCTTTGACTTTTTTGGATGAAAATCATATCAAAACAAATCCAATAAGACGGGTTTGTCAGAATATTGATGAAGCGTGGTCGTTTATTTTGGAAATGACGCAGAAAAGAAATGATTTGCCTTATGAAATTGATGGAATGGTGTTAAAAGTCAATGAATTGGATACCTGGAATGAAATTGGTGAAACTGTCAAAACACCAAAATGGGCGATTGCTTATAAATTTCCGGCAGAAGAAGTCATTACTCGATTAAAGGATATTAAAATTACAGTTGGAAGAACTGGGAAAATAACACCGAATGCGGTTTTGGAACCGGTAAGAGTTGCCGGATCTTTAGTAAGTGCTGCTACATTGCATAATGAAGATATGATCGCTTTAAAAGATATACGAGTGAATGATTTTGTTGTGATTCGAAAAGCCGGTGATATTATTCCGGAAGTTGTCCGTTCTTTGCCTGAAAGAAGAGATAAAGAGTCAAAAACATATGTTTTTCCAAAAATCTGTCCAGTTTGTGCTTCGCCACTAGTCCGTTATCCGGATGAGGCTGCGCATTACTGTATCAATCAGGATTGTCCGGCTCGTGTGAGTGAATCTATTATTCATTTTGCCAGTCGAGAAGCGATGGATATTGATACGCTGGGTGCAAAGCGTGTGGAGCTTTTCTGTGAGAAATCACTTTTGAATACCGTAGAAGATATTTATCATTTAAAGGATAAAAAAGAAGAATTGTTAAAGCTGGAAGGTTTTAAAGAAAAGTCGGTTGAGAAACTTTTAGAAGCCATTGAAAACAGTAAGAAAAAGCCTTTAGAGGATCTTATTTTTGGACTGGGTATTCGTCAGGTGGGAAAAAAGGCAGCTAAAATTTTAGCCAAACGTTTCAAAAACATGTTTGCTTTAATGAATGCTACTTATGAAGAGCTGACAAGCATTAAAGATATAGGTGAGATTACGGCTGTCAGTATTATGGATTATTTTCATCTGGACAGCAATCGGGAACTGGTGATGCATCTAAAGGAGTTGGGCTGTCGAATGGACAGTGATGAAGAAGAAATCAAGGAAAGTCTTTTTACTGATAAAACCGTTGTGTTAACAGGAAGTCTTCAACTGTTTACTCGTGATGAAGCGAAAAAACTGTTGGAGGGTCTAGGAGCTAATGTAGCTGGAAGTGTCTCAAAAAAGACGGATTTGGTGATTTATGGAGAAAATGCTGGAAGTAAGCTTGAAAAAGCATTACAATTAAATGTGGCTGTTATGGATGAAGAAACATTTATGAGTGAGGTGAATCGTATTGAAAATCAATAAAGGATGGAAATTGACAGTGGTCTTGATGTTAGCTTTAACAGGCTGTCAAAAAAACGAAGATAATGAGAACAGTGTCATTGTTGAACCAATCAAAAAAGGAAATTATGGTTTTGCACTGCCTTATGTTTCCTCATCAACCAGTGTGATTCATAATAAGTATCAGTCGAATCGTATGGACAGTTACTTTATGGGTGAACAGGCTTTGGAATTATCCAAACCTTATTTTGATCCATCTTCTTGTTTTGCCAGTGAGGGACAGGTGCTTTCCAGTGAAGAATATGAACGCTTTGATGCCAGTTATCGAGGTCTGGGTTTGTTGAAGTATAAGACAGATTATAATCCAGAAGGATTAAATCCGGAAAAAGGGACTTATGTGCCAAGCGGAACCGGGATTAATATGTATAATGCCATTTTGGTCAGTGATATTCTGGAAATTGATTTTGTGGATAAAGACGGCAAGGCCGTTGGTTATCAGTTTACGATTGTACTGAATGAAAACATTACGTATTATGATGCCCAGCTGGATGCCAATGGAAACCCATTAACTGATAAAGATGGTAATGTATTGGTACAAAGTGAAGCTAAGAAAGCAAAAATTACAACTCAGCAGCTATATACCTATGGAAGTCTGGAAGCAGGACAGCGACTTGTCAGCTATTTGAGAAATAATCATCCTGAAGTTGGTGATCTGCCAATTCAGATTCTTCTCTATAAGACAAGCAGTGCTGATTCAAATATCAATGGTGTTTTTATTGGTGAAAGTTATATTAATACACGTTCTAGCACGTCGTATACTCCGATTTCTCAAGAATGGGTGTTTGCGCCAAGCAGTCGATTAAATACGCTTAACAGCGTGTTGGCAGGTCAGATTTCATCTGTCAAGAATCAATTATTTGAACACTTTCCAAATGAAGTTGGTTATTATGGAAGAGTATTCTTCAAAGACAATATGGCGAGTGAAGTTGAATTGGAAATCAATATGCGTGGTAAAACCTATGTGGAAATCCAAAGCTTAATTCAATATGTAGCATCATTATCTTCTCAGATCAGTGAAAATGATGTGGAGTTAAATATTCATGTATTAAGTGATGGTGATACGGTTGCCATGCTTCACCGTGATGCTGGCAGCAATGAATTAACAATTAATTTAAGATAGGAGAGACTATGGAAAAATTCAGTAAAGAAATGTTGAAAAAACTGGCAAATCAGGTCATGTTTGATTTAAGTGATGAAGAATGTGAAGAATTGCAGGAGGAATTTGTTACTTACCTGAAACAGCTGGATCTTTTAAATAAGATTAATACCGATGATGTGGAAGAAATGGTCTATCCGTTTGATACACCGACTTCCTTTATTCGTGATGATGAACATGAATATGCTTTATCACAGGAAGATGCTATGGCAAATGTGCCATTGAAAAATGAGAATTATGTGGTAGTTCCAAAGGTGGTGAAATAATGAGACTAAGTGATTTTTCAAAAGATATAGAAAAAAATGTGGACTTGAGCGTATCAAAACTGAATGATGCTCAAAAAAAGCTCAATGCAATTGTAACTATGATTGAACCGGATGAACAAATAAAAGAAGTAAAAGAAAAAGATCCTGCTCTGCCATTGTATGGAATTCCTGTTGCCATTAAAGATAACATTACTACAAAAAATATCCGTACTACTGCCAGCAGTCGTATTTTAGATAACTATGTACCGGTTTATGATGCAACAGTCATTAAAAAACTGAAAGAAGCAGGAGCGGTGATGGTTGCAAAGACAAGTATGGATGAACTAGGTATGGGTGGTACCAATTTGAATGCTTATACCGGTAAAGTCAACAATCCTTATGATGTAAAGCGTATTTCTGGAGGAAGTTCAGGAGGAAGTGCTGCTTTAGTTGCGCAGGGAGTTGTACCTGTGGCATTAGGAACAGATACCGGTGATTCGATTCGAAAGCCGGCTGCTTATTGTGGTGTAGTTGGCTTTAAACCTACATATGGAAGAATTTCACGCTATGGAGTTATTCCATATGCTTCAAGTCTGGATCATGTTGGTTATTTTACAACCAATATTGTGGATGCTGCTAGGATGCTTTCCATTCTGGCAGGACGTGATGATCATGATATGACTTCTAGCTATGAACCGGTTGATGATTATGAAAAGAAATTAAACAGTGATATTAAAGGAAAGAAAATCGCGGTATTAGAGAATGTCATGTCATCGATTCAGGATGAAAGAATTATTCAGAATTTTAATGAACTGGTTGAAAAGCTTGAAAAACGAGGAGCGATTGTTGAACGAATTCAACTGGATGATGCGCTTCTTCAGACATTACTTCCGGTTTATCTGATTATTGCTAATGCGGAAGCTTGTGCTAATCATTCAAATCTGGATGGTGTTCGTTTTGGCATGAGAGAAGAAGGAAAAGATTTAGAAGAAATCATGATCAATTCTCGTACAAAGGGATTCTCCAGTGCTGTTCGTAAGCGTTTTGTACTGGGAAGCTATTCACTGTTTGTGGAAAACCAGGATAAGCTGTTTAGAAAAGCTCAAAAGGTTCGCCGTGTGATTGTGAATGAGTTTAAAAAAGTGTTAGATGAATATGACTGTGTGATGGCTTCTGCTGCCAGTACGATTGCTCCTCATCCTGAGGAAAGTGTCGGTGAAAAAATGAGCGATACTTATCTGGTAGCTGAAAACTTTATGGTTTTGGGAAATATGTCCGGGTATCCATCTTTAACACTGCCAAGTGGGTTTGTGGAAGGATGTCCAATTGGCATTAATGTGACAGCGAAAGCTTTTGATGAACAGACTTTATTGAATATCTGTAAGGCTGTTGAAGAAGAAACAGGACTTGAAAATGTGACTGTGGAGGTACAAAGATGAATTACGAAACCATTATCGGAATTGAAATTCACTGTGAATTAAATACAAATACGAAAATGTTTTCAGCTGCACCGGTTCGCTTCAAAGAAGCACCAAACAGCTGTACCAATGAAATTGATCTGGGAATGCCGGGAACATTACCATGTTTAAATATACATGCTGTTGAGCTGGCTTTACGTGCTTGCATGGGAACACATTGTGAAATTGATCCATTAGTCAAATTTGACCGTAAAAACTATTATTATTCTGATCTTCCAAAAGGTTTTCAGATTACTCAGCAGTTTCATCCAATCGGAAAGAACGGTTATCTGAACATCCAAACAAAAGATGGCATGAAAAAGATTCGTCTGAATCGAATTCATATGGAAGAAGACACTGCCAAACAGTTCCATACCTCAAGTGGTTCTTTAGTTGATTTTAATCGTGCTGGAACTCCTTTGATTGAAATTGTATCTGAACCTGATATGAGAAGCGGTGAGGAAGCAGCAGCATATGTAGAAGAATTGA
The DNA here is from genome assembly GCA_945919165.1 of uncultured Traorella sp. Lineage (GTDB taxonomy): Bacteria > Bacillota_I > Bacilli_A > Erysipelotrichales > Erysipelotrichaceae > Traorella. The sequence goes on along the minus strand of CAMEIZ010000057.1, from coordinate 3,288 downwards.
AAAACATGCTGTATTACTTAGGTGTCAGTGACTGTAAGATGGAAGAAGGAAGTATGAGATGTGATGTCAATATTTCTTTACGTCCAGTAGGATCTGATAAGTTTGGAACAAAAACAGAGATTAAAAACCTGAATTCAATCAGTAATGTTCAAAAAGCTGTTGATTATGAAACGCAGCGTCAGAAAGAATTATTGGAAAATGGAGGCGTTGTTGAACAGGAAACCCGCCGTTTTGATGAAGCGACCAAGACAACAGTCTTAATGCGTAAAAAAGAAGGAAATGTTGATTATAAGTTTTTCCCTGAACCAAACATTTTCCCAATTCTTTTGGATGAAAGCTGGATTGAATCAATCAGAAACTCTCAACCTGAACTTCCAAGTCAGAGAAAAGAGAAGTATATGAATGACTATGGTTTAAGTGAATATGATGCTAGTACGTTGGTTCAGACAAAAGAATTGAGTGATTTCTATGATGAAGTGGTTTCACATACGAAAGAATATAAGCTTGCGGCAAACTGGTGTATGGTTGAAATGATGGCTGTTTTGAATAAAGAAAACATTGCGTTCAAGGATAATCCTTGCTCGCCGCATCATCTTGCTGAAATGATTGAAATGATGAAGGCCAATGAAATCAGCAGTAAACAGGCAAAAACTGTTTTTGAAGAAATCATGAAAGGCAAGGATCCTAAAAAAGTAGTTGAAGAAAAGGGTATGAAACAGATTTCAGATCCAAATGAAATCCTAAAACTGGTAACACAGGTTTTAAATGAAAATCCTCAGGCTATCTTAGACTTTAAAAATGGTAAGGGAAGAGCAGTTGGAGCACTTGTTGGAGCAATTATGAAGTTAAGCCATGGGCAGGCAAATCCGAAACTGGCAAATCAAATTCTTAATGAAGAATTGAAGAAAAGATAAAATTAAAGTACAATAGAGACAAGGAGTGAATAATATGCCAAAAGAACAAACAGCCGTTAAGAAAAAACCGCATTTTGTACTGGGCTTAGTCATTATTGTTTTATTGATACCGTTAATGATTGTAGCTGCAGTTTTGCTTTCAACACTTGAAGACTCTTCAAAGCCGGTTATCGGTCATAGATATCAAAATGAATTAGATCCTGCTATTACGGATGAACAGATAGCACAATTAAAAGAATCTTTAGTTTTTGAAGGAACTGATAATGTACAAGTCAATTTCAAATCTGCAAGAGTTGCAATTTTGATTGATGTGAATGATACAATGGGAAGTGACGGAATCAACAAGATTCTTTCACAGGCTTATGATAAGGTAAATGCTGTTTTACCTATTGAGACATATTTTACGAATCATACAGTCAATGATACGAACGTGAAAATGTATGATCTTCAGATTGATGTATATAACGTGATCGAAGGAGATAATCAGATTCATGTGATCTTAAATAAGACAGGTGCACAGGAAAAACCATTAACTCAAATTGTATCAACACCGAAGAATCCAGAAGTATCTGAAAGTGTACAAAATCAGAATAAAGGAGAATAAAAGGGCATAGCCCTTTTTTGGTCATTATGAAGAAGAATGAAAAATTTATCGGAACATGTGAAAGTTATACCTATGATGGTTTAGGAATTGTCAAATATAATAATTTGGCGATTTTTGTTAAGGATATGATGGTGCATGAAACAGGTGAGATCATCATCACCAAGATTTTGAAAAACTATGGATATGGGCGTTGTCTTTCTAAAAGTGTTCTTAGCCAGGATAGAATCGAGCCGGCATGTTCGATTTATAAGCAGTGTGGCGGCTGCCAGATTGCACATATGTCTTATGAAGCACAAAAACAGTTTAAACGGGAACGAGTTCAAAACTGTATGACAAAAATTGGTGGCTTTGAACATGAAGTCAAGGATGTTTTAGGAATGGATCATCCTGTTCATTATCGCAATAAAGCACAAATTCCTGTGGGGTTAAGTGATAATCAGATCAAATGTGGATTTTATCGAATTCATTCCAATGAAATCATTGATATGAATGAATGTCTTATTCAGCACCCTTATGTCAATGAATTGCTTTTTAAGTTTAAACAGTTATTAAATAAGTTTCAAAATGGTGACTGTTTCCGTCATCTTTTCATCAAGGTTGGTTTTGCTAGTCAGGAAGTGATGGTGGTATTTGTAGCACATCATGAAAATATTCCTCATTTAGAGGATATGGTTGAGGAGTTTTCTCAGTTTCCTTATGTGAAATCCATCATTTTAAATATTAATGATAAAGTAACCAATGTTGTGTTAGGTCAAAAAGAAATCCTTTTATATGGAACACCTACCATTACAGATACATTGAAAGATCTCAAGTTTCATATTTCATCAAAATCATTCTATCAGGTCAATCCTATTCAGACGGTAACTCTGTATGATAAGGCAGTAGAATTTGCTCAGCTGACGGGAAATGAAACAGTTTTGGATTTATATTGCGGTATTGGAACGATTTCACTTTTTATGGCGAAAAAAGCCAAAAAGGTTTTGGGTATTGAAATCGTAGAGGCTGCCATTGAAGATGCTAAGAAAAATGCTCAGCTCAATGGTATTGAAAATGTATAGTTTTATTGCAGTGATGCCGGAACTTTTGCGAAAAAGCTGGCAAATGAAAAAATGCAGTTAGATGTAATCTGTGTTGATCCGCCAAGAAAAGGCTGTGATGAAGCAGCTCTTTCCAGTATGATCGTAATGAATCCAAAACGGATTGTTTATGTTTCCTGTGATCCGGCAACATTAGCACGAGATTGTAAATACTTATGTGCGAATGGATATGAAATCAAAGAAATTCAGCCTGTTGATATGTTTCCAAATAGTTATCATGTTGAGACGGTCGTTTTACTGTCAAGAAAAGATAAATAAGGTTCAGAAAGTTTATCAGAGATAGTGATAAAGCAAAAGAGATGAAAATGGTATATTGACAATTTCATTTAAACAATTCAGGAGGACATAGGATATAGAGTGAAATCAATAATTGTTCTAAATTTCTATCGTTGGGCTATAGAACGATTAAAAGAGTACATGATAAAAGTTTTACATTTGGACTTGTATGCTATAAGTATTGATTATGATCTAAAAAGTAGTGATCTATGTCAATCGAAATTGAAAATGTCCCAAAAAATTTGAATTATAAGAGGCTGTAACGAAATAGAAAAATTTCGAAGATGAAATTCATTCTATAGAGGTTACACCTCTTTTTCTTTTGGAAATTTGTGGATAATCATTTTGACCTTAAACAATAAAAAAAAGCTTAATTTTAGGCATTATAAAAAGAACT
>CAMEIZ010000056.1 GCA_945919165.1 uncultured Traorella sp. | reverse complement strand
TGAATGGAATGCTCACGTAAATATTCTATAAGCTGATTAAGTGAATGAATAGGAAATGCATGAAAATGAACATTTTCAGATTGTATGACAATTTGTGCACCACTTGAAAAAATCATACCACTGAATGGTAACTGACTATATAATTGACCAACGTCAGATTGATTTCTTCCTGTGCAGAGAAATAACTTATGACCATTAGATACGGCATCATTTATCGCTTGAAGGGCTGATGAAGGAATACATTCATGAGTATGATCATAAAGTGTACCGTCTATATCGACAAAAACAAATTGCTGCTCCATAAAAACTCCTTTCAAATATCTAGTCCATTTTATCGAATATTTTAAAAGTTTACAAGTAAAAGAGCAGTTATTTGAACTGCTCCATAAATAAGGCAATTTTTTCAATGGCAATTTTAATTTCTTCAATGCTGTAAGCATAAGAAACACGAATAAAACCTTCACCGGCATTACCGAAGGCACTTCCGGGAACACAAGCAACGTTTTGTTCTTCTAATAATCTTTCGCAGAATTCAACTGAGGTTAATCCTGTTTTTCGAATATCAGGGAAAATATAGAAAGCACCGTTCGGCATATGCGTTTTAAGACCAATGCGGTTAAATCCACTGACAATATAATTTCTTCTCAGTTTATACTGCTCAACCATTTCATCAACATATTTTTGTCCATTTCTTAATCCTTCTATAGCTCCATATTGAGCTGCTGTAGGAGCGGACATAATGACATACTGATGAATTTTATTAATGTGAGCAATAAAAGTTTCATTTGCACATAAATAACCTAAACGCCATCCTGTCATGGCAAAGGCTTTAGAGAAACCAGATATCAGGATAACAAGATCTTTAATTTCATCAAAATTGGCTGGTGAACAGTGTTTACCGTCATAACATAGCTCGGCATAGATTTCATCAGAGATAACAATCAAATTGTGATCTTTAATAATTGGGATCAAAGGCTCATAGTCTTCATGAGTCATGACACCGCCGGTAGGATTTGATGGGAAATTCAATACAATTGCTTTTGTTTTATCCGTAATGGCAGCCTGCAGCTGCTCTTTTGTCAGTTTGAATTCATTTTCACTCTTCAATTCAATAAATTTTGGAATGCCTCCTGCTAATAAAACAGCGGGTTCATAAGCAACATAACAAGGCTGCAATAATATGACCTCATCGCCTTTTTCCAATACGGCACGAAGTGATAAATCAATAGCTTCACTACCGCCAACCGTAATAATCATATTTTTTTCAGCAGAATAATCAAGATCGTATTGCTTTTTTAAATAGAGGGAAACTTCTTTTCTTAATTCAGGTAAACCTTTATTGGCTGTATAATGGGTTTTTTTGGATTTAATGGAATAGATTGCAGCTTCACAAATATTCCATGGTGTCGCAAAATCAGGCTCTCCTACCCCTAACGATATAACGCCTTTTTTTGTATTCGCAAGATCAAAAAACTTACGGATACCACTGGGTTTGAGATCAACGACCTGCTTATTTAATAATTCTTCGTACATTATGGAGTAACGATCATTCGGTCATCAGCTGAATCTTTTTCATCATCAAGCACGATTCCGGCACTTTTATATTTTTTCAGTACAAAATTTGTACTGGTTCCAGTTACACCATCCACACAAGCCAGCTTTGCTCCGACAAAGTTTGAAATTTCCTGCATTGTTTTACCTTCTACCATGACAATAAATTCACTTCGGCCACTCATTAGATACATCGTTTCAACCTCGCTGTATGCATAAATCATGCTGGCAATTCGATCGTATCCAAATTCTCTTTCCGGCTGACAGGTCACTTCAATCAAAGCAGAAACCTTATCAACATTGGCTTTATCCCAATTAATCACGGTATGATAACCGCTGATTACTTTTTCTTTTTCAAGTTCACTCATTTTTTCTAATATATTGTCTTCACTTTCCTGAAGGATATCCGCTAGATCTTTTACTTCTAAACGGGCATTCTTCTCCAGCAAAGATAACAGGATGTTTTCTTCCATACTTTCACCTCTTTTTTCTATTCTATCAAAACAAACTATAAAATGAAATAATTTTTAAAAAAACTATCCGAAGATAGTTTACTTATGATAAAGCTTTTTAGTTTGATACACAGGTTCACATGTCAAATGAATACCAAGTTTTCTGAAAATATTCATATCGACATCACTTAATATTACACTTGAATGAGCCTGACAGCCTCTTAGTTTTTCAAGCTGCTTGAAAGCAGTGTGAGAGATAGGATTTGTAGTTGCGGCAATTGAAAGAGCAATCAAAACTTCATCAACATGAAGACGTGGATTATTATTACCCAGATTTTGTGTTTTCAGTTTTTGAATTGGTTCAATAATACTTGGTGAAATCAAAAATATATCATGATCGATTTTACCCAATACTTTTAAAGCATTTAAAATCGTTGCACTGGCAGCACCTAAAAGAGACGTTGTTTTACCGGTGATAATCTGACCATCAGCTAGCTCAATGCTGCAGGCAGGTTCATGAGTTGCTTCAAATCTTTCCATACAGGCTTTCACACATTTTCTCTCATCAATAGATGTTTCAGCCTGACTCATGACAAGTTCGATTTTAGCAATCGTATCCTCACTTACCAGACCGCGTTTTTGATCAACCAAAGCAGCATAGTAACGGCGAACGATTTCTTCTTTGCTGGCACGCTTGCAGGCTTCATCATCAATAATGCAGTTTCCAGCCATGTTAACCCCCATATCAGTCGGTGATTTATAAGGTGATTCACCCATAATTCGTTCAAGAATCGTATTCAATACAGGGAATATTTCTACATCGCGATTATAATTGACTGTTGTTTTTCCATAGGCTTCCAGATGAAAAGGGTCAATCATATTAATGTCATTTAAATCTGCAGTTGCAGCTTCATAAGCCAGATTAATAGGATGTTTTAGAGGCAGATTCCAAATCGGGAAGGTTTCAAACTTTGCATATCCGGCTTTAATGCCGCGTTTATTTTCGTGATATAGTTGAGAAAGACAGCATGCCATCTTTCCGCTTCCAGGTCCAGGAGCTGTAACAACTACAAGCGGACGAGTTGTTTCCACAAAATCATTCTTTCCGAAACCATCTTCACTGACAATCAATTTTACATTGTTTGGATATCCGCTGATCGGATAGTGTTTAGCTGTCTTGATACCCAGCTGATTTAAGTGATAAATGAATTTATCTGCACTTGGCTGATTCTGATATTGTGAAATGATAACACAGCCAACGTATAATTCAACTCCGCGAAAAGCATCAATTAAGCGAAGTGTTTCATCATCATAGGAAATACCCAAATCACCGCGCACTTTGTTCTTTTCGATATCGGCGGCATTGATAACAATTAAAACCTCAACGGAATCCTTCAAAGTTAAAAGCATTTTTAACTTGCTGTCAGGCTGAAAGCCTGGCAAAACGCGGGAAGCATGATGATCATCAAAAAGCTTTCCTCCGAATTCCAAATACAGCTTATTATCAAACATTTGAATTCTTTCTTTTATATGACGGCTTTGCATTTCAAGATATTTCTTGTGATCAAATCCTATTTTCATAATATTCACCTCAGTTTTTTATTCTAACATAATTAACGCTATTTTTTAAGACAATTTAAAAAAATCTAAAATTTGAAAATTATGGAGATATTCCACTTGTTTTTTATCAAAAACATAGAAGAAAATAACTGAAAATGTTTTAAAAACTAGAATAACATTCGTGAATCATATATAATAAAAGTGAGAGACGGAGGAGTGCGAGATGGAAGAAATCATCAAAATAGAAGGTGGACACAAATTATCCGGGACAGTACGTATCAGCGGTTCTAAAAACGCAACGGTAGCGCTGATTCCTGCTGCAATATTATCAAGCGGACCGGTTACGATCGTAGGTGTTCCGACAATCAGCGATGTTAAATCATTGGCAATATTGTTGAATGATTTAGGGGTTGATGTTGTTTTTAAAGCACAGGATCATATTATTATTGATCCAAGACATATGAGCAATAAGCCTATGGTATCAGAAACTGTAGGAAAACTTCGCGCAAGTTATTATTTCATGGGCGCACTTTTAGGCAAATATAAAAAAGTTGAAATGAAAATGCCTGGAGGGTGTTATTTAGGACCTCGCCCAATTGACCAGCATTTAAAAGGTTTTGAAGCTTTGGGGGCAACCGTTGTCAACGATCATGGCATTATGAGAATCGAAGCTAAAGAACTTATTGGAACCAAAATCTTTTTGGATATTTCAAGCGTTGGGGCAACGATCAATATTATGATGGCAGCTGTGTATGCCAAAGGACGTACAACAATTGAAAATGCGGCAAAAGAACCGGAAATAATCGACGTAGCAACCCTTCTAAATCGTATGGGTGCAAAGATTCGTGGTATGGGTACCAATATTATTACAATTGATGGAGTGGAAGAGTTGGGAGGCTGTTTCCACGAAATCATTCCTGACCGAATTGAAGCGGCTACGTACATCGTATTGGCAGCCGCTGCAGCAAAGGAAATGAAAATAGAAAACATCATACCAACGCATTTGGAAGCTCTTTTAAGTAAGCTTAATGAAGCAGGCGTTGATATGGATGTCAATGTAGATTCTGTCATCATTCGTGAAACCGATAAACCATTGCTTCCAGTGGAAATAAAGACAATGCCATATCCTGGTTTTGCGACAGATATTCAGCAGCCGCTGACAGCTCTTTTAACTCAGGCACATGGACAAAGCGTTGTAACTGAAACTATTTATCCGGAACGTTTTAAACATTGTCATGAACTGAATAAAATGGGTGCAGATATTGATGTGCGAAATCCAGCCTCTTTTATCAATGGGCCAACACCGTTATATGGTGCAGTCGTTGAAGCAACAGATTTGAGATGCGGAGCAAGCCTGGTAATCGGTGGCTTGATTGCACAGGGTATTACAGAAATTCACAGCATTTATCATATTGATCGCGGTTATGAGAATTTAGATGGAAAACTAAAAGCTCTGGGTGCCAATATTTGGAGAGAAACTGTTTAATATAAGCAAAAAACGCCAAGTTGAGTTCAGCTTGGCGTTAATTATCGTAAAGATTATTAAATTAATGTTATGATCACTTCACAAATTCCGCATAGAAACATCACCAAAACAGGATTGTTTTTTTTACGAATCAAAATCAGAGCACCAAAGAAAAACAAAAGGCGATAAAAGAGAAAGGTATCAAAAGAAATAATTCCTTCATTGAAAAAAGCAGAAATCATGATGCTCACTCCAGCAGAAGCGATTAAAGCAACAACAGCAGGACGAAGAAAAGCTAAAATATCCTGAAGCCAAAGCATGTCTTTATACTTCATATAAAAGCGTGCCAGAATAGAAACCAGAATTATCGACGGTAAGATAACGGCACAAGTGGCAACAACACTTCCCCAAAAGCCACCCATTTCAATTCCAATGAAAGTTGCAGCGTTAATGGCAATGGGTCCTGGTGTCATCTGTGAAATCGTAATTAAATCATTCAGCTGAAGTTCACTCATCCAGGTATGAACAACAGTAACTTGCTGGAAAATGAGCGGTATAGAAGCATATCCTCCACCAAAACTAAACAAACCAATCTGAAAAAAAGAAATAAATAATTCAACAAGTATCATCATCATTTTCCTTTCCTGGATGTATAGATAATTTTTAAAAGAGCTAGTGCAATACAGAATAAAATGATATAAGTTACATCAATATTTAAGAAAAAGGCTGCAATAAAAGCCAAAAACATAATGATAACAGAAGTATAGTTTTCTTTTACAACACCTTTTGCCATATCATAAACAGCACTGCATATAATAGCGGCAACACCTGCCTGCATACCGTTAAGCAGCGCAGCAAGAAGGATGTTTGTTCGAAATGCATGGTAAAAAATCGAAATAATTGAAATAATCATAAAAGGCGGTAATACAGTAGCCAGCGTAGCAGTTAGTATTCCTTTCCAGCCTGCAAGTTTGTAGCCAATCACAATTGCACCGTTAATAGCAACTGCCCCAGGTGCTGATTGTGCGATTGCAACCAGATCAAGCATTTCCTTTTCATCAATCCATTTAAGTTCATTTACAAATTTTTCTTTCATGAGAGATATGATCACATATCCCCCGCCAAAAGTAAAAGCACTTAAATAGAATGTGGAAATAAAAAGCTGTTTCAACAAGTCTTTTTTCATGGAATCACCCCTTTCAGTATAGACAAATGAGTTGATAAAGTAAAATATGGTGATCATTCAAACTGTGTTTTTCATAGATAATCTGAATTGAATGTGATAAACTAAATGCATGAAAACAAAAATCCTGACACATAAAAATTTACATGAAGCCTGTGAATGTCTGAAAAGTGGTGGAGTCGTTGCTTTTCCGACCGATACGGTATATGGCTTAGGAGTGGTCTATGATCAGCTGGATGCATTAAATCGTTTAAAACTGTCAAAAGGAAGACCTGACAATAAACCAATTCCTATGATGATCGCATCTATTGAGCAAATAGATCAAGTAGCCTATACGAATGAAAGAGTACAGAAGCTGACAAAAGCCTTCATGCCGGGAGGATTTACGATTATTTTAAAGAAGAGGGAGAATGTCAGTGATGTGATTACAAATGGATTTGACACGATTGCACTCAGGATGCCGGATGATGAATTCATTTTATCGTTGATAAAAATGATCGCTAAACCGCTTCTAGTTACCAGTGCCAATCTTTCAGGACAGGCAACAGGTGTATATTTTGAAGATGTAAAACGTGATTTTGACGGCAGAATTGATATGATCATTGAAGGAAAATGCCAAGGTTTAGTTTCCTCAACGATTGTTGATGTCAGTACAGAAACCTTAAAAATTGTTCGTCAGGGTCCAATCAATGAAAAAGAGATACAGAAGGTATGGGAGGAAACAGTATGAAAGAACAGGCAGTATTAGATGCAATCAGAAAAGAAGAAGAAAGACAGCTCAATAACATTGAGTGTATTGCTTCAGAAAACTATGTTTCCAATGATGTGTTAGAAGCAGTTGGAAGTGTTTTAACAAACAAATATGCAGAAGGTTATCCGAACAGAAGATATTATGGCGGCTGTGTTAATGTGGATACGATTGAAGAAATAGCTCGTCAGCGTTTATGTGAACTGTTTCAAGCCGAGCATGCTAATGTTCAGCCGCATTCAGGATCACAGGCGAATATGGCAGTTTATTTTACGATTTTAAATCCAAATGATACCGTTTTAGGTATGGATCTTTCCAGTGGAGGACACTTAACACATGGTCATCCGCTTAACTTTTCAGGTACTTTATATCGTTTTGTCAGTTATGGTGTCAACAAAGAAACGGAAATGATTGATTATGATGAAGTCTTAAGAATTGCTCGAAAAGAAAAACCAAAATTGATTGTTGCCGGAGCGAGTGCTTATTCACGTATTATAGATTTTAAAAGATTCAGAGAGATTGCCGATGAGGTGGGTGCATATTTAATGGTTGATATGGCACATATTGCCGGATTAGTAGCAGCCGGTCTGCATCCTTCACCTGTACCATATTGTGATTTTGTAACCAGTACTACACACAAAACGTTACGCGGTCCTCGCGGCGGCATTATTCTTTGCAAAGAAAAGTATGCTGCTGATTTGGATAAGCATCTTTTCCCTGGAATCCAGGGTGGACCGCTCATGCATGTCATTGCCGGAAAAGCAGTTTGCTTTGGAGAAGCTTTAAAACCGGAATTTAAAGAATATGCGAAACAGATTATTTCAAATTGTCAAACCCTGTGTGACACTTTGAAAGAAGAAGGTTTCCGTATTGTCAGCGGCGGTACCGACAATCATTTGATTTTAGTGGATGTCATGTCAAGTTTTCATGTTTCTGGTAAGGAAGCCGAAAAGCTGCTTGATTCAGTTTGTATTACTTGTAACAAAAACTCCATTCCATTTGATACTCAAAAACCATTTGTAACCAGTGGTATTCGTTTGGGAAGTGCCGCCATGACAACAAGAGGTTTTAAAGAAGAAGAGTTCAGACAATTAGGACATTGGATTGGACGAACGATCAAACATAAGGATGATCCAGAAGAACTTGCTAGAATCAGAAAAGAAGTTTTGGAATGCACTAAAAAGTTCCCAATACGTTTTGAATAAAGAAGGTGTTCGTATGAACTATATAAAATTGGAAGGTGCACATAATTTTCGAGATATCGGAGGATATGTGACTCTAGATGGCAGAAAAATAAAAGATGGACTATTGTATCGAAGTGATCAGCTAAGCCAACTGAGTGAAAATGACTTAAAAGTTTTTGATGACCTCCACATTAAAACGGTTATTGATTATCGTTCCTCTAAAGAAAGAGAAAATAATATGGATGTCTGTAAAGCCAATATTCTTCATTTAGATCCTTGTGCAAGCATTGCAGCTTTATCGATGCAAGATCTGTTTGGCGGGCCAATAGATCCGAATAAAATCTATGAATTAATGATTGATCAGTATCGTCAGTTTGTGACGGATAGCACCTGTATTCAGGTGTATCGTCAAATGTTGAAAATTATCGGAGATAAAAAAAACGTACCTGTTCTTCAGCATTGCCGAGGAGGAAAAGATCGTACAGGTTATGGAATTGCACTGGTTCTGTTGTTATTAGGGGTTGATGAAAAAACGGTTATGGAAGATTATCTGCTGACAAATCAGTTTTACAGCAATCTGGCAATGAATCAGGCAGGTTTACAAATAAAAGATGAAAATTTATTAAAAGCGATTGGTTATTTATGCAGTGCTCATGAATGTTATCTTCAGGCTTCCATAGATGAAATAAAAAAATATGGAAATGTAGAGAATTATGTCATTTTGCGTATGGGAATGTCACAAGATGAAATTGATCAGCTTAAAAGAATTTATTTGGAATAAATGGTGACAAAAACAGGTGTAAAAAATTTCACAAAATGTAAAAAATTATATTTTTCAAATAACCTTTCTAAAATCGAGTAAAGCGTTTACATAAAAATGGACAATGCTATAATGAGTGCGTGATTCAATCACAATGTGCACATTCATTTGATTCAAAAAAGGAGAAAAATATGAAAACTTTTATTCAAAAGCTCGGTAAATCTTTGATGGGTCCTTTATCTATCATTGTTGCTGCAGGTTTATTATTAGGGTTAGCATCTACATTACAAAATCCAAATGTTTTTGGAAATGTATTGGCTAATGTTGAATTTGTAAATGGTTTTGTCAGTTTGGTAAATTCGCTTGCAGGAGGACTATTTGGTTTACTTCCAATTTTATTCTGTATGTCAGTTGCACAGGGAATGTCAAAAGAAGATAAAGAAGTTGCAACATTTGCTTCTATTATCGGGTTTATTTTGTTCCATGTAACTATCCGTTTCTTCCTGTCTTTAAATGGTATTACTCCAGAAACAACAAGTATTGATTACTTAACAAGTCAGGGAATGAGCCTTCTGGAAGCTACTCAACAGAATGCAGCTTATGATACAGTAATGGGTATCTTCACTTATCGTATGAGCATCTTCGGTGGTATCATCGTAGGTTTATGGACAGCTATGATTCATAATAGATTCCATGAAACTCAGCTTCCTACTGCATTCAGTTTCTTCAGTGGTAAGAGATTTGTTCCAATCATGATGGTTGTTACAATTCCTTTCCTGGCAATTGTAATGTATTTTGTATGGCCATTATTCAATATGGCAATCAATGGTTTCGGTAACTTATTGGCTGCTGCCGGAGCATTTGGAACTTTCATTTACGGATTCTTGGAAAGATTACTGATTCCTACTGGTTTGCACCATATTCTAAATCAGTTGATTCGTTTCACTCCTATTGGTGGAACTGCAGTTATTGACGGTGAACAGATTTCAGGTGCATTGAATATTTTCAACCAGTTATTAATGAGTTCAAATCCAGATATGGATGTAATGCGTCAGGCAACTCGTTTCTTAACTCAGGGTACTCATCCATTCATGGTATTTGGTTTACCTGCTGCTTGCTTTGCTATGTATAAGACAGCACTTCCACAGAACAAAGAAAAAGTAAAAGGTATGTTATTGGCTGCCGGATTAACAAGCTTTGTTACAGGTATTACTGAACCAATTGAATTCTCATTCTTCTTCATTTCACCATTATTATGGTTATTCCATGCTTGCATGGCTGGTCTTTCATTCTTAATCAACACACTGTTAGGTGTATGTATCGGAAATGCCGGTGGTGGACTTATTGACTTAATGCTATTCGGTGTACTTCGCGGTCCAGAAACAAAATGGTATTTAAATGTTATTGTTGGTCTGATTTATGCTGTTATCTATTACACAGTATTCAAATGGGCAATTGTTAAATTCAATATCAAGACTCCAGGAAGAGAAGATGAAACAGATGAAATCAGCTATGATGAAGAAGTAACTGAACTTGGAGCTGCAATCATGGAAGCATTAGGCGGAAAAGATAACATTGTTGAAATTGATAATTGTATTTCTCGTTTGCGCTTAATTTTAAAAGATACTTCAGTCATTAATGAAAATGCGTTAAAGAAAACAGGATCTTTAGGTTTGATCAAAATCAATGAAACAAATCTTCAGGTTGTATACGGAGCTAAAGTCGAAAAGGCAGCAGCTGAATTAAAACGTGCGGTAAAAGCAAATGTTTAATTTATTTAAGAAAAAAGAATCCTTTCAAGCGCCAGTTTCGGGAAAACTGATTCCTCTTTCTGAAGTCAATGATGCTGTATTTTCAGCGGGAATGATGGGACAAGGATTTGCATTCGTGCCAAGCGATTCAACTATCTGTGCCCCTATGAGTGGCGAAATTAGCGTATGCTTTCCAACAAAGCATGCAATTGGAATCAAAACAGACAAAGGTGTTGAAATTCTGATTCATATAGGTATTGATACTGTCGAACTTAAAGGAGAGGGATTTAATACACATGTTACCCAAGGCCAGAAAATCAAACAGGGCGACAAATTGGTCGATATTGATAT
>CAMEIZ010000055.1 GCA_945919165.1 uncultured Traorella sp. | reverse complement strand
CGATCTCCTCCGTGACAGGGAGGCATGTTAACCACTACACCACTAGACCACATGAATATATGGCGCAGAAGGAGGGATTTGAACCCTCGCACCAGTTTCCCGGCCTATACCCTTAGCAGGGGCACCTCTTCAACCACTTGAGTACTTCTGCAGGTTGACTGTTTCATGCCTTAGTATAATAACATAGTCTTTTCAGTTTTACAAGTCAAAATTTAAAATTTGGGAAAAATCATTAGTAAAAAAAGGAAATAAATTTGTAAAAATAAGGGTGTATATTAGTAGAAGATAGGTTATAATACTTAAAGAGGGTGTTAGCATGTATATCGATTATTATAAATCGCTCATCGGACTCATCAGAATCACATGTGATGATGATTTTGTTTTGGGCTGTGACTATATAGAGAAAAAAACTGAAAAAGCAACGGAAACGAAACTTACAAAGGAAGTAAAAAAACAGCTAAAAGAATATTTTATGGGAAAACGTCTGGAGTTTGACTTACCTATCAAAATGTCAGGAACACCTTTTCAGATGAAGGTGTGGAATGAACTGCTCAAAATCCCTTATGGGAAAACTTGTACGTATAAAGATATTGCTATTGCGATTGGAAATCCAAAAGCTGTCAGAGCTGTTGGCAATGCCAACAATAAGAATAAGCTTGCCATTATTGTCCCTTGTCATCGTGTGATAGGTTCCAATAATAAAATGGTGGGCTATGCCGGCGGTGTTTTCAAAAAACAGGTTTTATTAGATCATGAAAGAAGTGTTCTGGATAATCTATGATTCAGAACACTTTTTCAACCATTAGTTGAATAGATGTTTTCAACCAGAAAGTTATTGTCAGATAGAAAAAAAACACGTACGATGAATTTGCCCGGGGTTAATGAAAAGGTAATTTCAATATGAAATAAAGGAGAAAGTATGATGAATATTGGAAAAACAATTGCCAGTCTTAGAAAGGCAAATAACATGACACAAAGTGAAGTGGCGGATGTTTTAGGTGTTACCTATCAGGCAGTCAGCAAATGGGAAAGGGATGAATCTTTACCTGATATTACGATGCTTCCACGTATAGCTGATCTATTTCATATATCGATTGATCAGCTTTTAAGAGGCAGTTTTGAAATGCAGCCAAATGAAATTCAGCAGGCTAAAGAGATTATTCATGAAGCTGCAATTGATGATGAACAGGCAGATGCTGTTTACCAAAACAGAATTACTGAAATGGTCAATGAACGCTTTGATGAAGCAATGAAAAATCATGAACATGTAGATAGTGAAGAGCTTGCGGATATGATTTCAGATTATTTCAACAATGAATTTTCAAAAGCATTTGAAAACATGGCACCGTTTATGAAACCAGATAAAATCAGTAAAATGATTCAAAGACGCAAACCTAAATTTTCATCTTTTTCAAAAACCAGCTATGAATACTTGGATGATGAAACGATCAATCAGCTGATTGAATCAATTCATGAAGTAGATGAGGAAATACTTGAAAAACTGATAGAGCTGATTCCACAGTGTTCAAAAGAATCAAAAGATAAAATAGTTGATTTGATGATGCAAAGTGATACATTCATCAATTTGGAAGACTTATTACCGTTTCTGGATCAAAAGCAGATTGAGCGTTTATTAAGAAAAGCAATAGAAAATGATGAAAATATTGATGAGTTAATTGACAACATTGAAGATTATTTACCATTTTTAAACAATGAAAACAAAGATTTGATGATTGATACAATCATTTCAATGGAATCAGAAAATATCGATTTTGAAGATTTATTACCATTTTTAGATCAAAAACAGATAAAACGCTTATTGGAAAAAGTAATAAATGATGATGAAAAGGTAGATGAGTTAATTGACAATATTGAAGATTATTTACCATTTTTAAATAGTGAAAATAAAGAATTGATTATTGATAAAATAACTTCTCTAAAAGCAGAATATGCCAATATTGAAAATCTATTACCGTTTTTAAATTCGAATCAGAAAGCAAGACTGATGGAATGGGCATGTGATCATCTTGAATTTTACAGTATAGAGGAATTAGTGCCATTTTTAAATTCAGAGATTTTAGGCAGATTTACAGATCGCTATATTCGTGAAGGAATGGATGAGGATTTAGTAAGTTTTTATCCATTTTTAAATCATGAATCAAAAACGAAACTGATGGCTTATTATGTGGAGAATAAAATGATGGATGAGCTAGATGATTTATTGCCATATTTAAAAAAATAAGTTTTGAATATTCATGAAGGACAATTACCAAGTAATGATTTACCTTCGTATAAAAAAACATCCGTAGGATAAATTTTGCGGATGTTTGTTTTTTTTTTATTTACTCGTAAGAGTTTTGCCCTCAACAGTAACATTATAACATAAAAAAAATTTTTTTATAAGACTGTTTTTATGATATGTTTGAAGTATTATATAAGTGTAAAAAGACAGGACTTGAAAGGAGGATTTGTCTTATGAAAGAGGTTTTAAAAGAAATTTAGTTCGTTTCCTATGAAGCCTAACAGAACTTCATGAGGAAACTAAAACCATTGTGAAGTATTTGAAGAAAGTGTTTTCTGTAAGAGGACAAACCCATGGACAATAAAAAAATCAGTTAAAACTGAATATATGTAAAATAAACTACCGCTGTGTAGAAAAATAGAAATAAGTTCTATCCATAAAGTGAAAATCAAAATCGATGATAACATCGTTGACAAATCGAAAGAGATTTTTAAATAGATAGTGAAGTATAACAAAAGCCAATCGTTATTGATTGGCTTTTTCATTATAGGTCTTTTTGATGCTTTCAATAAATCGATGATATTGGGATTTTCTGGTCAGTTTAAGATCAGGGAAGGCATGACGTAAGCGCAGCTGCTGTCGGTTGCTTTTTAAATCAGCATATTTTTCCTGAACACGATTTTTAAATTCATTGAGTTCAGGATGATTATCTTCAAACTGTTCTCTTAACTCTTTTATTTCAGTATTAAAGTCGGGAAGCTGAACAGCCAGAGCCGTTTTAATTTCTTCAATGGCTTTTTCAAACTGTAACAGTTGCTGCTTAAAGTTAATCAACTGAACTGTAGAAAGAATCGTATCTGTGATCAGATATATCAGAAGTATCGAAGCAGTCAGATGAATGAGTGTTTCCGGTAGTGCTTCAATAAAGGATGCAATGGTTGGATGTATCAGATAAATCACGATTAATGACATCACACCAAATAAAAATGAATTTAATAAACAGACGCGTCCATTGATATTGTATTTATAATGGCTGTAATCCCACCACATGACATGAAAGAGCATTTCCATGAGCCAGCTGGTAAAATATTCAAGAGTACTTGTAATTAATACGCCTAATAAGAACACCAGAATTGGAGAGTAGGCAAATGGTTCTAATAAATAGATTACAAAGATTGCGCCAAAACCATAGATTGGACAGAAAGGACCATGAAGAAAACCTGAATTAATCAGCTTTTTACGTCCAACTGAAACATAAATGGATTCACAAGCCCAGCCCAAACAGCTATAAATCATTAAATATAAAAATGCTAATTCCATAATTCACCTCGTTTATTTATTATGTGAAAAAAAACAAAAATTATCAATCTTTTTTATTTAAGAATGAACAAATTAAAATGAGTGTCTATCGACACTCAAATAAAGAAAGAAAAATGAAAATAAATAAAATAAAGAAAGGGAAAATTCAATTCAGGGAAAATTGAATACAAAAGGAAATCCTTTTGTAACTATATTGTAAATAAAATATATGGGTAATATGTCTTGAAAATAAGTGATAAAATGTGATTTAAACATGTTTCATGTGGTATTATAAGATAGAAGGTGGAAAATATCATGAATCGTAGTGCTTTATGTATTAAAATGCTTCAAATATTAAATGCGCATGATTTTGTTACGACAAAGGAATTGGCTTCACGATTGGAAACCAATCCAAGAAATATTATTGAATTTAAAAAGGAATTGGAAACAAGCGGTTATATGATTGAAAGCGTTAAAGGAAGATATGGCGGTTATCGTTTGATGGAGAAAGCAACATTGCCTCTGATTCAGTTAAATGATCAGGAAAAGCAGGCAATGAATGAAGCTTATTCTTATCTGACAAGTCATAAGGATTTTCTTTTGATTCGGGATTATACGTTGGCTTATGAAAAGATTAAATCTTTTATGTCTTTTTCAAATCATAAAAGTGATGTGTTATTTTATGAGGATATCAAAATGCTGGATGAGGGTGTTTATGATATGATACGAATCATGGAACAGGCAAAAAAAGAAAGCTGTTCAGTGAGTTTTGAATATAAATCGCTTCATGCATCCAAATTTTTGCCCGTTGAGCTTTGCCCTTATGAAATAATGAATATTCAGGGAGAGTATTATTGTTTGGGATACAGTCAAAATCGTCATGATTTCCGTACTTATAAATTTTCAACGGTCAGAATGCACAATGTGTCGATTTTAGATAAGCATTTTACACGTGATCTTGATTTTAATGTCAATGCTTATTTGGGTAAAAGCGGTTTAATGAAGGATGAAGTAATTGAAACTGAGTTTGTGATTACCGGTAAGAATGCTGTTCTATATGCTGAAAGAAGAATAGGAGTCAATCCAAAGATGTATTTTGATGATCAGCAAAATCTTCATGTTAAGACGCTTTTTGAAGGGAAAATGAATGCGATGCAGTTTTTATGTTCACTAGGAGCAAGCTGTCAGCTGATAAGTCCAATTGAATTAAAAAAAGAACTGCAGCAGGAAATCAGAAAAATGATGGAAAACTATGAATAGTATAGTATAATAAATAAGGTGATTTTATGCTTCATGAATCGGATTTAAAAAAATATCAGCGTTGTGATAAATATTACTGGTACACCAAGAACAAACCGGAAAGTGTGCCTTTTTTACCATATGTTACTTATAATATGGATATCTTTGAACTGGTAAAGGATTATTTTGGGTTTGAAGATGTATTTATGGGAAAACGAGGGGATGATCCGAGTTTGACATTACAGGCATATCAGTCTTTTGATATACTGATGAATGCTCGAATCAGTTATCGTGATTTAAGAATGACACTTCCTTGTCTGAAAAAAGAAGATCAGCATCATACTTTGTATTTTTTATACAATCAGTGTTACCCAAAAACAAGTGAAGCTCAACGTATCGCAGATACGTTATGGGTCTGCAAGAAAAATCAGATTCAAGTTGATGAGGTACTTTTGATTCATATTAATGCCAACTATGAACGCAAACAAGAATTTGATGTACATGAATGTTTACTGATCAGTGATGAGTTTTATAATGAAAAAAACAAGAAAGCCGGGAAAGTGATGGATTTTGTCCGTGAGGCGTATCGTGATCTGGATGCTTTGTTAGATGAAATAGAACAGATCGGTGATTTATCACATATCCAGAAAAAACGTTCTCCGGCATGTACTTCTCATTATAAATGTGAGTATTTTTCAATGTGTTTTCCTGATCAGCAACATAATACTTCGATTTTAAATTTGGTGCAGTCCAATAAAAAATATGAATGTGAAGCTATGGGAATTAGTGACATGGCTATGGTTACAGGGGATGAAATTGAAGCGACAAGGGTTCAGTATGCGCAAATTATGGCGGCGAAAAAAAGAGGTTTGTTTGTAGATCAATTTGCGCTTAGGCCTTGGTTAAAGAGAATTCAATATCCTATTACTTATCTTGATTTTGAATGGCAGACGTATGTATATCCGCCTTATGAGAAAATGAAGCCGTTTGATGTGCTGGTATTTCAGTATTCGATGCATATTGAGGATAAAAATGGAGAATTGGTTCATGAACAGTATATTGGAAAAAATGACTGTCGTGAGGAATTTGTATTGGATTTGATTCATAAGATTCCAAAAACCGGATCTATTATGGTGTTTAATGCACAGGGTGCTGAAGTGCTGCGCCTGATGCAGCTTTCGAAGCAGTTTCCTCAATATGAAGAAGAATTAAGAAATATTTGGGAAAGAATGATTGATCTGGCTATTCCTTTTTCAAATGGTGTTATTTATGATGAACGCATGGCAGGAGAGTATAACTTAAAAAAACTGTTGTCTTTGTTTTCTGATTTAAGTTATGATGAACTGGAAATCAATCAGGGACTTCTGGCAGTGAAAAAATACCGTGAGCTGGAAGGAAATGAAAGTGAAGAAATCAAGCAGGCTTTATATGAATATTGTGGAATGGATACATATGCCGAATATGTTTTATTGCATTTTTTGATGAAAACGGTCGGTTATGAATAATATGAGAAAAAATAGTTGTGGAGGTTGTGCATGAACGGAAGTATTTGGGCGATGTTGCCACCCATTATTGCCATTATCATGGCTCTTTTGACAAAAGAAGTTTATTCTTCTTTGCTTTTAGGGATTTTAATCGGATGTTTCATGTATACGGGGTTAAATCCGATTGCAGCGATTGAAACCTGTTTTGATATTATGGAACATGCTATTGGATCAAATGCGGCAATTTTAGTGTTTCTGGCTCTTTTGGGAATGATTGTTGCGTTGATTACAAAATCTGGAGCATCAAAAGCCTATGGAGAATGGGCCGCTAAAAAGATCAAATCAAGACGATCTGCTTTGCTGGCGACCAGTGCATTAGGTTGTTTGATTTTTGTGGATGATTATTTCAATTGTCTGACAGTGGGAACGGTAATGCGTCCGGTTACCGATAAATATCAGGTGACGCGTGCCAAACTGGCTTATATTATTGATGCGACAGCCGCTCCGATTTGTATTATTGCTCCGATATCATCCTGGGCTGCGGCCGTATCGAGTTCTTTACCGAAAGGATCGGATATTGATGGGTTTGCGCTTTTTCTTTCAACGATTCCTTTTAATTTATATGCGCTTTTAACGTTAGTGTTCATTTGCTGGCTGATGATGATTGACAGGGATTTTCTGGCTATGAAGCATTATAATAAAAAAGCTGAAATTCAGAAAGAAATGATTGTTGGTGAAGAGATTGAAGCAGTTGGTCATGGAAAAGTCATTGATTTGGTATTTCCTATTTTAACTTTAATTGTTTTGTGTGTGGGATGTATGCTGTACAGCGGAGGAATTTTTGATGGAGCAAGTATTATTGAAGCTTTTTCAAACTGTGATGCAGCTTCTTCTTTGGTATTAGGCACATTTATGAGCTTGATTATTACTTTTATATTTTATTTGCCTCGTAAGGTTTTGACATTTAATCAGTTTACAGATTCTTTTGTGGAAGGTTTGAAATCGATGGCTCCTGCTATGATGATCTTATGTCTTGCTTGGACTTTGTCTGGAATCTGTTCGCAGGATTATTTAAATCTTGGTGCTTATGTGGCATCAGTGGTTTCCAATATGTCAGCTATTTATAAATTTATGCCGTTTGTCTTCTTTGTTACAGCTTTGGGACTGGCATTTGCGACAGGAACCAGTTGGGGTTGCTTCAGTATTCTGATTCCAATTATTGTAGCAGTATTTCCACAAGAAGGGATGATGCTGTCATTAACTGTGGGGGCTTGTCTGGCAGGAACTGTTGCTGGTGATCATATTTCACCAATTTCGGATACAACGATCTTATCGAGTGCCGGTGCTCAGTGTTATCATCTGGATCATGTTTCAACACAGATGCCATATGCTTTGTGTGTTGTTGCTATGGGCGGTGTGGCTTATTTAATCGGTGGTTTGTTTGAAAATGGCTGGATTGCTTTATTGAGCGGTTTGCTTATCTTCGCTTTGAGTGCTTTCATCATCACCATTCAATTAAAAAAAGAATAAACATGTAAAAAGTGTGTACCAAAACTTATGGTAGACGCTTTTTTTGATCATGGAAATCTTATTAGAAAAAAACATAAGGTAAGTTTTATGTGCATACCTTATGCTTTTTTAGCTGTTTAATTCTGCATAGACTTCATTGATACGATTCCAAGTCTGTACACCGACAATACCATCTGGATCAAGTCCCAATAGATTTTGAAAGGCGATGACACTGGCTTGTGTTGCCGGACCAAAAATGCCATCTGCATGAATATGAGGAATAGTTTTATAATAAATCGAAATAAAATTGAGGCGATCTTGTATCAAAGCCACATCATTTCCTGAAGAACCCAGACGAAGCGGAGTTCCCGGATATGTTGGATAAGATGGAGAAGCACTGGATCCATTTAGGATCTCATTTTGGGCTTCAAATAACGCATTCCATGTATTCATGCCAACAATACCATCTACTTCAAGACCAAACTGCTGTTGAAATTCGCTGACAGCAATTTGTGTAATATTACCAAAGATACCATCCTCCACCAGAATCGGAATCGTAGGATACTCCATGCCCACTGTATTTAAAGCTTCCTGAATACTTAATACATCCTGACCAGTTGCACCGATTTGAATCGGAATGCCCGGATATACCGGTGCCTGGTTATCTGGATTTGTAACACGTACCATATCTGAATAGATGACAAAAATGCGATTCCAGGTATTTTCACCAACGATGCCATCTACTTCAAGTCCGTAAAACTTTTGAAAGGAGCGAACTGCATTCAGTGTCTGATTGCCAAAAAAAGAATCGATGGATGAGATTTGCGAAATGGCATTGTTGAAGGTTGCAATGGTGGAAAGGTAAAATTGAAGCTGTTGAACATAAACGTTGCGATCGCCATATTTTAGAATTTCCTGAGGCCATTCTCCTGTTTTATCGTTTTCTACACGACCAATGCTTGATAATTCCGCAAGCTTTCTGACTGCTACATAGATATAATTAATCTTATACCAGGTGCTTTTTCCAACAATCCCATCCTGAGTGAGATTAAACTGTTTTTGAAATACACGAACAGCTTCTTGTGTTGAAGGTCCAAATATGCCATCAACCGGATAGATTGGTCGTATCAATGGATAATTGACAGAAATGGCATTCAGCTGCTGCTGTAACAAGTGTACGGCTGCACCGCTTGATCCCAAGGACAAAGGTGTACCCGGATAGGATCCCTTTACATCTTCAATACGATCCGTACTGACCAGATGCACTTCATTTGTATAATAGTATTGCAGAATCTCAATAGCACTGAGTCCCTGATTAGCCAGGGTTAGGGTTCCCCATTGTTTCATACCCGGACACTGAGCAATTTTACCATCACAGTATTCCGCATAAAAAGGTTCTGCAAAATTTCTTTTTCTTAAGAACTGATTAAAAACATCATCAACTAAAACAGATATACTTTCATAAATATTTCGATTCTTAACAAATGCTTGATCAAAAGCTGTATTATTGGTAATATCAAAATCATATCCTTTTGAGCGATACCATTCTGTATAAACACGATTCAGTGCTAATGAAACCTGAGCGTGAATATTAGCCAGAAGTGCTTCTTTTGGCCATGTTGGATAAACTTCAGAAGAACAGACATTTTTAATGTAATAAATAAAATCCACTGTCACATCTTCTGCATTGCTGGTAGGCCGACCCAGATGAACCCGGATTTGACGAGGAATCACAACTCCCTTCTGAACAAATTGAATTCGTTCAGGAGTAGTCAGATAATTTTCTTCATCAAGACGATAATCTTCTTCTACATTGCCACCCAAGATACGCGTGGGAGACTGTGAAACATTATTGCCGCCATAATTGGTCAGAAGATGATGATCTGGGATTGTTTCAACTTCTGTTTCATAGTTGATTAAGATGTCGGGTGTCATATTCAGATTGATTGTACTGATTTCATCGGCAAAAATCTGCACACCTTGGATGAGCTCACTGAGATAACCATCAAGCATGCATTCTACACTGTATATTTCATAAGGGCGATCGGAATTAAATTCATCTAAAGAGAGTTCTTTGGGTACAGTTTCAAGTGTGATAATCGGACTTTGACCTTCAATGTCACTCATAAAATACTGTTCATAAACAATGGTATGATTCACTTCTTTAAAGACGCGTATTAAAACATTGGATAATGCTAGGGCATCATCGGCAAGACTTGTGAAGATTTGTAATGTACCTGTTGGCATAATAACCTCCTAAAATAGCCTATTCCAAAATTTTTGAATTATATGGGTGAAGGCCTATTCGTGAATATTATTTATGAGGCTCATAGAAATTGAAAATTGACAAATCATAAGGTATAGACTACAATAATAATACCCCATAGGGGTGTCTGGAGGATCAATATGAAACAAGATTTTGATATTCAGGGGATGAGCTGTGCTGCTTGTTCATCAAGAATTGAAAAAAACGTAGCACAGATGTCGGGCGTCAGAAGTGTCAGTGTAAATTTACTGACAAATCATATGCAGGTAGACTATGATGAAAAGATGCTGAATCCTCAAAATATAATTGATTGTGTGGTAAAGGTAGGTTATGGAGCAACACTTTTTCATGCAGAAAAAAAACAAAAAGTTGTGAAAGAGAATGAGTCTTTGGATTTGAAGAAGCGTTTTATTGCTTCATTGTGTTTCATGCTTCCTTTGTTTTATATTTCAATGGGGCATATGATTGGATTGCCGCTGCCTGTGATTTTAGTGGGACATGAAAATGCATTGATTTTTGCGTTTACTCAGTTTCTTTTGTGTCTTGGCATTATGCTTATCAATAAAAAATATTTTATAAGCGGTTTTAAAGCACTGCTGCATGGTGCTTCGAATATGGACTCGCTGATTGCGATTGGTTCCATGGCTTCTTTTGTTTATGGGATATATGCGATTTACATGTTGGGTTATGGATTAGGACATATGGACATGGAAATTGTAGAGCGATACCATATGGAGCTTTATTTTGAAGGAGCTGCCATGATTTTGACACTGATAACACTGGGAAAATACTTGGAAGCCAAATCAAAGGGTAAAACGAGTGAGGCAATTGAAAAGCTGATGAATCTGACACCTAAAAAAGCTCTTTTATGGGTGGATGGTAAAGAAGAAGAGGTTTTTGTAGAAGATGTTCGACAAGGTGATCTTCTTGTGCTTAAGCCAGGGATGAGTGTACCGGTAGATGGCATTGTGGTTGA
>CAMEIZ010000054.1 GCA_945919165.1 uncultured Traorella sp. | reverse complement strand
ATACCCGCTGAAATTAAGCTTTTGTGTTGTCCTTAAGACAGTGGCTGTCGATACATTACATTGTTTAGCGAGCTGAGATATGCTGATGGAGGTGCATAATTGAAGATTATTTTGGATAAAATGAAGAATATGCAAATCAATATTATTTAATTTATCATAATTTTCATTAATTATGACATCTAATTTAAAACCCATGGTATCGCCTCACTTATACTACTATTATCTCAAAAAATAAGATTTAGTCAAAGATAAAAATGAAATAAAAAAAAGCACATAGTGCTTTTTTAGGTTTAGATAAGAGTAACGTTTTTAGCTTGATCGCCCTGAGCGCTTTTTACAACATCAAAGGAAACCTTTGTGCCTTCATTGAGAGTTTTATAACCATTTCCTTGGATTGAAGAATAATGGACAAATACGTCCTTTGCTCCTTCCATGGAAATAAAGCCAAAGCCCTTTTCACTATTAAACCATTTTACTGTTCCTGTACTCATAAGTACCTCCTGTTTCTATAATAAGTCAGAGGTATAAAAAAACATATGTGAAGACGATTTTTAACCTTTTCATAAACATACAGACTCGTATTTACATATGTGAATGGATATTTATTGACTTGTTACATGCTTACTCTAACATGGTTCAGATTAAGAGTCAACGAGTTTGCATCATGAAAGATATAAGATGACAGAAATCGACAGCATTGATGAATATAATTATAAATCGGAATGGTTTTGAACATAAAAAAATCTTTGTCTAAAAATAAGTCTATATATTTTGTGAAGATTTTGGTATAATTACGAAGAATATAACAGAATAAAGGAGAAAACGAATTATGCTGAAAGTATTAGACCATCCGCTGATTACTCACAAATTGGGAATCATGAGAGACAAGAATTGTTCAACGAAGGATTTTAGACAAAATCTTGATGAAATTGCCGGATTAATGGCATATGAAATCACTCGCGATTTCCCAACTGAAAAAGTGGAAGTTGAAACACCTATGGGTTTATGTATGACAAAAGCATTATCCAAGGAAATTGTATTAGTACCTATTTTAAGAGCTGGTTTAGGAATGGTATCAGGTATTTTAAATCTGGTTCCTACAGCTAAGGTTGCTCATGTCGGACTTTATCGTGATGAAGAAACATTGGAGCCACATGAATATTTTGCAAAATATCCGAAAAATATGAAAGATGCCGTTGTCATGATCGTTGACCCAATGCTGGCTACAGGAGGAAGTGCCAATGCTGCTATTTCTATGGTAAAGAAGCAAGGAGCAAGAAATATTCGTCTTGTATGTCTGGTAGGTGTACCGGAAGGTGTTCGTGCTGTGGAAGACATGCATCCTGATGTAGATATCTATTTAGCTGCTTTAGATGAACGTCTAAATGAGGTTGGATATATTGTACCTGGATTGGGTGATGCTGGAGATCGTATTTTCGGTACAAAATAGTGAATGGATATAAAATTGCCAATCGGTTCATTGTTCGAATCGTGCTTGGAAGTATTCTGGCGATATTTATCGGACTCAAGGCGGATGAATGGCTGCATACAAAACCATTAATCTTGATTGTTTTGCTTATGTATGTCATTATCGGCAGTCTTACTCTGCTTGTTAAGGAGATAACAAATGGAAGAAAAAGTTAAGATGATTAAAAAGGTCGGATTGATCTCAGTCGGAATAGGTTTAGCTGCTATGCTGATATCACTGCTTTTTAAAGATAAAACGATTACAATTGGAATCGGGCTTGGCTGTATGATTGGCCTTATCGGATTTAATATGATCGTACAGTGGGGATATCATGTTGAAGGTGACAGAGGAAACCGTTCGGCTTATTTCAACTATATGCTCAGGTTAGTGTTCTACGCCTGTATGTTTGTACTCAGTTATATGCTGGGAGCTAATCTTGTTGCAGTGCTGGTTGGGTTTATCTGCCATAAGGCAGCGGTATCTATTTATTCCTATAGATCGTAGGGAGGTGAAATCTTGTACGATAATTTTGATGGAATCGTTATTCATATTGGCGATTTCGATGTAGCGGTTCATGCCAGTGTACTGGTTTGGCTCTGCATTTGTCTGGTGCTTGGAATTGTTTTGGTACTGGCTGGAAATAAGTTTAAAAAAGCAGATGCTTCTTTGGCACCTAAAGGTATGGTGCTCATATTTGAACAGATTATTGGGCTTTTAACATTTATTGTTGAAAACTCACTTGGAAAGAATACAAGAAAGTATTTATGGTTTTATGGAACCTGTATGATGCTTATGCTGATATCTAATCTGAGCGGATTATTGGGGGTTCAGCCGCCAACCAGTAATTTAAGCGTGAATGTAACGCTGGCTGTGACGATGTGGTTGATCATTCAATCGACTTCTTTGTCAAGAAAAGGCATTATTGGGAAATTAAAAGGTTGGTGTGAACCAATGGTACTTTTATTCCCACTGAATGTGATTGGAGATCTCACATTACCATTTTCATTGTCACTGCGTTTGTTTGGAAACCTGTTAGGCGGAACCATTATTATGACGCTGGTTTATTCACTGTTTAACGTAATGAATTCTCTTTTAATGGGATTAGGCATTACACTGTTTGCAGTTACACCGTTTCTGCATATGTATTTTGATATCTTTGCAGGTTTTATTCAGACATATATATTCTTTACATTATCAACATTCTTTTTGGGACAGGAGCTCTCAGAAGAGTAATTTTCATCAAATGGAGGTAAATTAAGATGGAATACAATCAATTTTTTGTTGCCGCTATGGCTTGTTTAGGAGCAGGTATTGCTGTATTTACCGGGGTTGGTCCTGGAATTGGTGAAGGTATTGCCGCAAGTAAGGCAGTAGAAGCTGTTGGACGTAATCCGGATGCTGAAGGAAAAATCCGAAATATGATGGTATTAGGTATTGCCCTTTCAGAAACAACAGGTATTTACGGTTTAATTATTGCGTTATTACTAATTTTCTTAAAAGCATAGTGAGTGAGTTTTAACATGAATATAAACATAGAGAATTATCTTAGATTAAATTTCACTGACATGATTCTCATCCTTATCAGTACTTTACTGATATGTCTGATTGCGAAAAAATATTTCTGGAATTTCGCACTGGGTTATCTCGATAAACGCAAACAGCTGATTCAGAGTGAATTGGATCAAGCAAAGAAAAGTGAAGCTTTGGGAGAGGAATACAAGCAGAAATATGCTGATCAACTCAAAAATGCTAAAAATGAGGCTTCTGTTATTGTTGAAAAAGCACGTCTGGAAGCCAAGGCAGAAGGAGATCAGATTGTAAAAAAAGCTCAGCATGAAGCAAAACTAACGTTGGAAAAAGCTCAGCGAGATATTGAACTTGAAAAGCTCAGCGCTCAAAAACAGATACGAAAAGAGATTGCGGATGTTGCTTTTACAGCTGCAGGACATATTCTTGAAAAGGAAATCGATGAAGATAAACAAAAGGATTATGTGAATCAGTTTATTGATGGTGAAGGATTATGGCAGAAGTAGTTGCGAAGGCTTATGCTGATGCTTTGTTTGAAATAGCATTGGATGAAAAGAAATGCAATGAGTTTCGTCATGTCCTTCATGAAATAAAATTGACGATGGATGAGCGATTCATTCAATTGATGAATCATCCAAAAATCAGCAAGAATGAGAAAAAAGAATGCATTGACAAAGTATATGGGAATGCTTTGGATGTTATTTTCATTCACTTTTTGAAAGTTCTTGTCGATAAAAATCGTTTTGGATGTATTCTTTCAATCTGCAATGAATATGACAAAGCATATATTCAATATTTTCATATTATCCAGGCTGATGTATGCTCAGCCAGAGAATTGAATGAAGATGAGAAAAAAAGATTATCAGAAATGCTGGAAAAGAAATATCAGCAGAAAGTGGAGTGCAGTTATTCAACTGATGCTAAGCTTTTAGGCGGCATGAGAGTTAAAATAGGTGACAAAGTTATGGACAATACCGTATTGAATACACTGACTCGACTCAAAGATCGCATATCAGGTTAAGTGAGGTGAGAACATGAACTTAAGACCAGAAGAAATCAGTAAAATCATCAAAGAGCAGATCATGCATTATGATGAAAAACTAGAAGAAAGTGAAACAGGAACGGTAATCACAATTGGCGATGGGATTGCGTTGATCCATGGATTAACCAATGCCATGGCAGGTGAATTATTACTGTTCCCACATGATGTATATGGAATGGTGCTGAATCTGGAAGAAGAACATGTCGGAGCTGTTTTAATGGGAAGCGACGCTGGAATCAGCGAAGGTGACCTTGTAAAGCGTACAGGGAAAATCGTTGAAGTTCCTGTTGGCGATCAGCTCTTAGGACGTGTGGTAAATGCCTTAGGACAGGCAATTGATGGGAAGGAACCGATCAAAACTGACAAATTCAGACCTATTGAACGAGTAGCTCCCGGTGTTATGACACGTAAAAGTGTTTATCAGCCGGTGCAGACCGGACTTAAAATTATTGATTCCATGATTCCAATCGGAAAAGGACAGCGTGAGCTGATTATCGGTGATAGACAGACTGGAAAGACAGCGATTGCGATAGATACAATCATTAACCAAAAAGGAAAAAACATGAACTGTATTTATGTGGCCATCGGACAGAAAGCCAGTACAGTTGCTCAAATTGTGGAAAAATTAAGACAGCATGATGCAATGGAATATACAACGGTAGTCAGTGCTACTGCTAGTGAATTGGCACCATTGCAGTATATAGCACCATATAGTGGTTGTGCTATGGGTGAAGAATGGATGGAACAGGGAAAAGATGTACTGATTGTTTATGATGATCTCAGTAAACATGCAGTTGCTTATCGTACACTGTCCTTACTGTTAAAACGTCCGCCAGGACGAGAAGCTTATCCTGGAGATGTTTTCTATCTGCATTCACGTTTGCTTGAAAGAGCAGCCAAATTAAATGAAAATTATGGAAATGGATCTTTGACTGCATTGCCGATTATTGAGACACAGGCAGGAGATATTTCAGCGTATATTCCAACAAACGTTATTTCAATTACAGATGGACAGATTTTCCTTCAGACAGAATTATTTAATGAAGGTATCCGACCGGCTGTTGACAGTGGTCTTTCTGTTTCACGTGTTGGAGGAAGTGCTCAGATCAAAGCAATGAAGCAGGTTAGTGGATCTTTGAAACTGGAATTGGCTCAATATCATGAAATGCAGGCATTCGCAAAATTTGGAAGCGATTTGGATGCTTCCACGAAAGCAGTGCTGGAACATGGTGAGAAATTGACAGAACTGTTAAAACAGCCTCAATATTCACCATTAACAGTTGAACAGCAGATTGTTTCGCTGTTTGCGGCAAAAAATGGTTTTTTAAAGAAAGTCAATGTGGAAAATGTGCATCAGTATGAACATGAACTGTTAAAAACGATGGAAAATGATCATGCTGATCTATTAAATGCAATTACCGAAAAGAAAACATTGGATAATGAATTAAATGCTTCTTTGAAAGCAGCAATTGGTGAATTTACTGAAGATTTTATTTCAAGAATTGAGGGATAATTCATGAGCGGTTCTCAAATTGCAATTAAAAATCGTATTCGTTCTATTGATTCAACGATGAAGATTACCAAAGCTATGCAGCTTGTTGCTGCCAGCAAATACGCTCGTCAAAAGGAAAGAATGCGTAAAAACAAGGAATATGCAACTGAACTGAAAGATGTTTTAGAGAATATCCTTTCAACAATTTCAGATTCTGACCATCCTTATCTGAAAAAAGGTGAGGATTCAAAGCCTTGTACCATTGTTTTCACAAGTGATATGGGACTTTGCGGAAGCTATAACTCAAATGTTTTTAAATTGATTGAAAATGAGTGTTCTAACCATGAACAGATCATCATGCTGGGAAGCAGAGGTGTCATCTGGATGAAACATCGTGATTATCAGATGATAGACAGTTATACACAGCTGGATGATGACTCTTATTCGTTATGCTCATCTTTAGTTGATATGGTTCTTGAAAAATATCAGACAGGCGAAATCACTTCAATCAATGTTATTTACACAGAATTTAAAAATCCTCTGACATTTGCCCCAAAAAAGACAAGATTATTGCCAATCGAGGAAAAAAAGAAACAAGGGAATACCGTTGATACAATCTTTGAACCAAGCAATGAAGAAATACTGAATGATTTGGTTCCGATGTCAATCAAAAGTCTTTTATACAGCTATTATCTGGAAACAAAAACCAGTGAGCAGGCAAGTCGAAGAACATCGATGGAAAATGCAACGGATAACGCAGAGGAATTGAAGGAGACGCTGTCACTTCAGTACAATCAGGCACGACAAGCTGCGATTACTCAGGAAATTACAGAGATCGTAGCAGGTAGCAGTGCTCAGTAGAAAGGAAAGTTTATGGCAGAAAATATTGGGAAAATCGTGCAGGTTATCGGACCTGTCGTAGATATTCATTTTGCGGATCATTTACCGTCACTTTTGAATGCCATTGAAATTGATAATGTCAACGCCAAAGAAAAGCTGGTGGTTGAGGTCGCTCAGCACATTGGTGATGATCGTGTTCGCTGCATCGCTATGGGTAGCACTGATGGACTGGTGCGAGGTATGGACGCGATCGATACTGGTGCACCGATTTGTGTTCCAGTAGGTGAAGAAGTATTGGGACGTATGTTCAATGTGCTTGGACAGGAAATTGATGGTCTTGGACCTTTAAGTGAAAATGTCAAGAGAATGCCGATTCATCGAGCAGCTCCAGCCTTTGATGAACAGAAAACAACTGCTGAAATCTTCGAAACAGGAATTAAGGTTATTGACCTGTTATGTCCTTATCCAAAAGGAGGTAAGATTGGGCTGTTTGGTGGTGCCGGAGTTGGAAAGACTGTTTTGATTCAAGAGTTGATCCATAATATTGCCACGAATCATGGTGGTTTATCTGTTGTGGCAGGTGTTGGCGAAAGAACACGAGAAGGAAATGATTTGTATCATGAAATGAAGGATACAGGAGTTTTAGATAAAACAGTGCTGGTTTATGGTCAGATGAATGAATCTCCGGGAGCCAGAATGCGTGTTGCTTTATCAGGATTGACAATGGCGGAAGAGTATCGAGATGTAAATCATCAGGATGTATTGCTGTTTATCGACAATATTTTCCGATTTACACAGGCTGGTTCTGAAGTAAGTGCCTTACTTGGACGTATGCCAAGTGCTGTTGGTTATCAGCCAACCTTAGCTACTGAAATGGGACAGCTGCAAGAAAGAATTACTTCTACAAAGAATGGTTCTATTACTTCTGTACAGGCAATTTATGTACCGGCAGATGACTTGACAGACCCGGCTCCGGCTACAGCATTCAACCATTTGGATGCGAAAACTGTATTAAGCCGAAGTATTACAGCATTGGGTATTTATCCGGCTGTTGATCCGCTGGATTCAGCCAGTCGTATGTTAGATCCACTTGTTGTTGGAGAAGAACATTATGAAGTGGCTCGAGGTGTTCAATCACTCT
This sequence comes from uncultured Traorella sp., assembly GCA_945919165.1. Taxonomy (GTDB): domain Bacteria; phylum Bacillota_I; class Bacilli_A; order Erysipelotrichales; family Erysipelotrichaceae; genus Traorella. Next base: position 3,544 of record CAMEIZ010000054.1, on the reverse strand, counting down.
TACAGAAATACAAGGAACTTCAGGATATTATTGCTATTTTAGGTATGGATGAATTAAGTGAAGAAGACAAAGTGATTGTCAATCGTGCCCGTCGAGTACGTAACTTCCTATCACAGCCATTCTTTGCCGGCGAACAGTTCACGGGCATGCCTGGACGCTATGTATCAAAAGAAGATACTGTCCGTTCTTTTAAAGCCTTGTTGAATGGTGAATATGATGATTATCCGGAAGCAGCCTTCATGTTTGTTGGTTCCATTGAAGAGGTTGTAGAAAAAGCTAAAACCTTAGGTGAATAATATGATGCAGGTCAAGATCGTGACTCCACAGGGATTGTATGGTAGTTTTGATGCCAACAAGATTCATTGTACAACAGTTGTTGGAGAATGTACTCTATTATCAAATCACATGCCCTTTGTGGCAATGCTGCAGATTTCAAAACTGATCCTGACAGTTGACAATATCGACAAAATCTTTGCAATTTCTTCAGGAATTCTTCATCTTTCTGATAATAAAGTCAATATTCTGGTAGATGCGATTGAAGGAAAAGAAGAAATCGATCTGGAAAGAGCTAAAAAAAGTGCTGAAAGAGCAAAAAAGAGACTCGAAAGAAAAGATGCAAATACTTCCATACGAAGAGCTGAAGTTTCTTTACAGCGAGCCTTAAATCGAATTAATATCAAGAATGGGTAACACCATTCTTTTTTAGAAAAAGTGTTATATGAGAGGAAAACAAAATGAATTTACAGGAATGCTTTGACAAATGGTGTCAAAAATTGAGGATTATTCCTGAATGGGATGTACAATTAGAACTGATAGATGATGAATCATGGCATAAAACAGGCGATTTTAAAATCGACTGTGATGATCATAAAGCCATTCTCATGCTGAATGTAAAAAATCCAAAACAGGAAAATCTTGAAGAAGTGATTGTTCATGAACTGATGCATTTAAAGCTTTATCCCTTAGATCAAACAACTGAAGCGCTTATTTGTTCTATCTTTCAAGAGGGAACAAGTGAATGGGATTTTGCTTATCGTACTTTTTTTCATACTCTTGAAGCAACCGTAGAAGAATTAACAAAATGCTATTTACTTGAATTTGGTGAAAATAGAAAGCTATCTTATGGCAGATGCAAACAAATGAAAAGCTTTAATGAACTATATGAAGGATTGAAGAATCTTGAATAATATGGTATAGTGAACAACGGGAATGATGTTCTCCCCTGGCTTTGCCTAAACTGCTTTTATGCTGATGACGTCTACACTTTTTTAAGTGTGTCATCAGCTTTTTGTTTGGCGGGATAGAATGCTGTTAAGCTGTGGTTTGATTTTAATTTTGGGGATGTTTTTTGGAGAGGTTTTCAAAAAGTTTAAACTTCCTTCACTCATTGGAATGTTGTTATGTGGAATATTGTTAGGACCGAGTGTTCTTAACATGTTAGATGATTCATTGCTGGCTATTTCTGCGGACATTCGGAAAATAGCACTGATCATTATTCTAACTCGAGCTGGTTTAAATTTAGAAATTGAAGATTTAAAAAAAATAGGAAGACCTGCCTTTTTCATGTGCTTTGTACCAGCATGCTTTGAAATTGTCGGCATGATCATCTTTGCTCCATTATTACTGGGCATGAATCTTTTGGATTCTTTGATATTGGGAAGTGTTGTTGCAGCTGTTTCACCAGCAGTAATTGTACCAAAAATGTTAAAATTGATGGATGAAAAAGCCGGGACAAAAAAGGGTATCCCGCAATTGATATTAGCTGGAGCCAGCGTAGATGATGTATTTGTCATTGCCCTGTTTACTTCTTTTACATCTTTGGCAAGTGAATCTGTGTTTTCATTTACCAGCTTAATTGATGTACCATTATCGATCATCAATGGTATTTTAGGAGGTGTTTTATTAGGTTGCCTTCTTACATTTGTGATGAAAAGGATTCAAGTGAATTCAATTTATCAACTGATCATCATACTGTCAGCTTCACTTATCATGGTGTCACTTGAAAATATGATTTTGATTCCATTTGCATCTTTAATTGCTGTCATGAGTATGGGAATTACTTTACAGATGAAAACAAAAGAAATTTCAAAAGAATGTTCTAAAAATTATTCAAAGCTTTGGATAATAGGTGAGATTTTTCTGTTTGTGTTAGTTGGAGCCAGCATTAATATTCAATACGCTTTACATCTTGGCTTAGCCAGTGTACTGCTGATTTTCTGTGTTTTAATTTTTAGAATGGCAGGTGTTTTTGTTTGTTTGATAAAAACTGATCTTACTTTAAAAGAAAGATTATTCTGTATGATTGCTTATTGTCCAAAAGCCACTGTTCAGGCAGCAATTGGCGGAATACCGCTAGCTATGGGATTATCATGCGGAGAAAGTGTATTAACGGTTGGTGTTGTTTCAATTCTGGTTACTGCTCCATTAGGTGCATTTGCTATTGATAAGACATATCAAAAGCTTTTATGTGAAAAGTAACTAATGAATCATCAACATATAAGAAATCAAAAAATATAAAATTGAAAACACACATATTTTAAATGTCAGATCCAAAATATTTAATAAAGCAGGATGATCACTTGAAAAAAGATGAGTAATAACAAATAAAGCGAAAATTAGATATATAAAAAATGGGATTGTAAAAGAAAAAAACAAATAGATCAAAAATGTTGAAGAAATGAGAATGCGTGTTATTTTAAAAGAATTCTTTCGGATTTTTGTTGTTTTTGATAAGGTAATATAAAGCTGAAAGATGATTTCAGTTGGAAAAAACATCAAAAGAAAAAAATCAAATCTACTGGAGTCAAAAAAAGCAGTATAAGCCAAAGCTATGGGCAAAAGAAGACTCCATCCATTTATTTTATTAGCTTGTTTATATTCATTCAGCTTTCTTTCTTCGGTATATTGATCCATCTCTTCATCAAAAAGAGAAAGCGGTGCATGGTTTTCATGATTTACAAAAAAATAGACGCCAGAATCACAACAAATATTTTGCCAACCGCTAAAAAGACAGCTTTCTAAAAATTCCTCTTTCATTAAGTTAGATTCAAATTCATCGTGTAAAGAAAGATCATAATGCGTATAAGCTTCATGATTTTCATCGAAAACAGCACTTTGATGTTGAAAGTCAACACTTGTTAACAAATAACCCTGTTTAGCTTTTTGATATAAAAATTCTATTACTTTCTTTTTTTCAAAAGGATAGAAATTAAAAGGATATGTTTTCATTTACAGTTCCTCGATGATTTTTCCATCATTTAGCTGATTTTTTAAATTCTGATATTCTTCTTTCAGAAATGATATTCCTTTTTTAGTGATTCGATAATACTTCTTTCGATCTTCTTCTCTTGTTTTGACAATAAGACCCTCTTGCTCAAACCGTGATATGAGCGCATATAAAGTGCCGGTGCCTACTTTCACACGATTCTTTGACAGCATGGTAATATCCTGCATCATTGCATATCCGTGATTTTCTTCGATAACACTTAATAAAAGATAATACATGGGTTCACTTAATCTTTGCAAAACTTCTCTTGACATAAGC
>CAMEIZ010000053.1 GCA_945919165.1 uncultured Traorella sp. | reverse complement strand
GCATAGCATCTTTTTGGTTGTCTCTAACAATTCTTGAGAAATATCACCTTTTTGACAGCGAATCAGCTGTTTTTTGATTAAAGATAAAGCCTGATCAATGTTTTCTTTTTCAACACCAGTGCTGATCACTAAAGCACCGTCATAAGAGATTAAAGAAGAAAAAATACTGTAACAAAGAGAATGCTGTTCACGAACAACTTGAAACAGATAACTGCAAGGCAATTGTCCAAATAAACCATTAGCTACTTTTAAGGCCGGATAATCTGAATCCATCAGTGAAGTGTTTGTAGCACAAATTAAAGCTATATTGCTTTGAGACTGAAGTTTTTCTTCTCTGATTTCTTCATAATTGGAAAAATGCAGTTGATAATAACTTTCATTGTTTACCAAGCGATCAGAAAACTTCAATTTATTGCTTAACATTGTCATCATATTCTGCTCATCAAAATCTCCGCAGACAAGTATTTCAATACGATCATGATCAATCATTTGATGATATTGCCGGGTAACATCTTCAACAGTTAGATTTTTAAGACATTCAGCATCACCATTTGAAAATATTCCAAGAGGCTGTCCCTGACCCGCCAGTTTTAAAGCTTTTCGTAATGTATAACTTTGAGGATCATCCATTTTTCTTACTATTTTATCCTGAAGAATACGCTTATTCTCTTCAAACAAATCTATTGAAAACTGATCATGTATCATATAAGGCGAAAAAAGAACTTCACAGAGCAGATTGATCCAATCATTCAAAAGATTTTGATTTTTTCTGATATAAGAAGGATTCACAATTTTCGAACGTATTTCCAAGCAATGCAATTGGCCATAAGAAATAACCCTGCTTCCTAATGTACATCCATATAAATAATCCAAAGCTTCACTCATTTTCTTTTTTGAATTATATAAAGCACAGCTCTCACTCATCATCATGGAAAGAAGGGCTCTTTCAGTTGCACTTTTTTCATGAATCGAAGAAAAGAAATTGAATGAAATACAAATATCTTTAAATTTATCACTATGAATACAATGGATTGAAACACCATTTTTTATTGTTTTTTTCATGATAACCTCCTTTGTTAGTATAGACAGCATTGTTATTTTAACTCATTATCAAACGAAAGAAAAGAAGCATTCCATTCTTCAAGCAAAAAGCTGCTTACTGCGCAGCTTTTTCCTCATTCTTCATTTCTTTCTTTTCATGCTTAGGTTTTTCAAGCAAGGCTTTTCTAGATACATTGACTCTACCTTTATCATCAATCTCCATTACTTTAACCTTAACAATATCACCAATCTTTAAAACATCTTCCGGTTTTTCCACACGTTCATGTGAAATCTTTGATACATGAAGTAATCCGTCACATCCAGGGAACAATTCTACAAAAGCACCGAATTTTTCCAGTCGCACAACTTTTCCATCATAAATATCACCGACTTTAGCTTCACGCGTGATATTGTAAATCATATCGGCAGCTTTTTTCAACGGTTCCATATCCATATGGTAAATAACTACATGTCCATCATCATCAATATCAATCTTAACATCGTCACAGGCTGCAATAATCTGATTAATCATCTTACCGCTAGGACCAATCACATCACGAATCTTCTCTGGTGAAATCATCATTTGATAAATCTTTGGAGCATAACGGCTGACTTCTTTTCTTGGTTCACTGATTGCACTCATCATATTTTCCATGATGACTTCTCTTCCCTGATGAGCCTGAGCTAATGCTTCAGTTAAAATCTCACGAGTAATTCCGTCAATTTTAATATCCATCTGAAGAGCTGTAATACCATTCTTCGTTCCCGCAACCTTGAAATCCATATCACCGTAATGATCTTCCATTCCCTGGATATCCGTTAAAATCGTATAGTTTTCTTTTTCTTTCACAAGTCCCATTGCAATTCCAGCAACAGGGGCTTTGATAGGAACACCGGCTGCCATCAACGCCATGGTGCCTGCACAAATTGATGCCTGTGAACTTGATCCATTTGATTCTAATACTTCAGCAACAACACGAATCGTATATGGGAATTCTTCAAGTGAAGGCAATACCTGACTCAATGCCTTTTCACCTAATGCACCATGTCCGATTTCTCTTCTTCCCGGAGATCCCATTCTTCCTACTTCTCCTACTGAATACGGAGGGAAGTTATAGTGATGCATAAAACGTTTTGTTTCAACCTCAGTTAAATCATCGACAATCTGATTATCATTAACTGCACCTAATGTACATACTGAAAGTACCTGAGTCTCTCCACGAGTGAATAAAGCACTACCATGAACTCTAGGCAACAGGTCAACCTGTGAATTCAAAGGACGAACTTCATCAATTTTTCTTCCGTCTGGACGAATCTTGTCAACCGTAATCAGTCGTCGAACTTCTTCAACTACTATATTATGACAAATCTCATGTACTTGTTTCAAAACATTTTGTTTAATCTTTTCGTCTTCATATTCACGATTTTCAAACAATTCGATTGTTTCAGCTTCAAGATCATCAATTTTTCCATAACGTTCCAGTTTTTCATGAATACGAACAGCTTCAACCATTCTTTCCTGAATATAGTCACGTACCTCATGATTCAGGTTTTCATCAATTTCATAAAGAACAACTTCACGTTTTTCTTTACCACAGTCCTTCATGATTTCCAACTGGAATTCACATAATTTCTTAATGTATTCATGTCCAAACATGATGGCTTCCAGCATTTCTTCTTCACTGACTTCGCTGGCACTGCTTTCAACCATGTTAATTGCATCCTTTGTACCTGCAACAGCTAAAGAAATACGGCTCTTTTCCATTTCTTCTACTGTTGGATTAATTATGTATTCACCGTCAACATATCCTACATAAACACCGGCAATTGGACCATTGAATGGAATATCACTGACACACAAAGCCAAAGAAGCTCCAAACATTGCCGTCATTTCAGGTGTTACATCTGTATCAACAGATAAGACAGTATTGACAACTTGAACTTCATTTCTGAATCCTTCCGCAAATAATGGACGAATTGGACGATCAATCATACGAGCTGTTAAAGTCGCATGTTCACTTGGTCTTCCTTCTCTTCTCAAAAATCCGCCTGGAATCTTTCCGACTGAATACAGTTTTTCTTCAAAAGTAACTGTTAAAGGGAAAAAGTCAATTCCCTCTTTTGCCTGCTTACTAGCAGTAGCAGTAGACAATACAACAGTATCGTCATAACGAACTAAAACAGATCCACCTGCCTGTTTGGCAACTTCACCTGTTTCAACTGTGATCACCCGACCACAGAAATCTAAACTATACACATGTTTAGCCATTTTTTCACCTCTTAATTTTCCTTGTCTATCTTAACACATTTTATGGGCTTTTCAAACAATAAAAAAAAATAAAAGACATCTTTCGATGTCTTAAGATTACTTTCTCAGGTTTAAACGTTCAATTAATACTTTATAACGATCTAAATCCTTGTTTTTCAAATAAGAAAGCAAATTACGACGATGACCAACCATCTGTAAAAGACCTCTTTGTGAATGGTAGTCATGTTTGTGCTGTTTCATATGCTCAGTCAAGTTGTTGATGTTAGCAGTCAGCACGGCAACCTGCACTTCAGGACTTCCTGTATCTCCTTCATGAGTTGCAAATTCTTTCATAATTCTTGTCTTTTCTTCTTTTGTAATCATTTTATTTCCTCCTGTTTCAAAGACATTCCAAACCAAGACAGAAGCTGAGGAATCAACTATCATAGTTTGAAATCTTTAGTATTCTACCACATTTTTCTTAAGATGTCTAGGTTTTTTATGATTCTGGTTCAATCATGCTTAACTGAACTTTTTGTTTTTCTTCATCAATCTTTTTTACCCAAACATCTACAATATCACCCACACTCACTAATTGAGATGGATGTGAAATCTTTTGTTTTGACATATTAGAAATATGTACAAGTCCGTCATCATGCAATCCAATATCAACGAAAACACCAAAATCAACTACATTGCGAACAGTTCCCTGAAGCTTTTCATTCATTTTTAGATCTTCCATTTCCAGTACATCATTTTTTAAGAGAACCTTATCAAATGAATCACGATAATCGCGTAATGGCTGCATCAGCGAATCACAGATATCTTTCCAGGTATAATCATCTACCTTCAATTTTTCCTTTAGTTTTGTTTCATCACACTCAGCAATTGCCTTTTTCAATGTTTCACTTCCCAAATCCAGAGTACTCAAATGAAGTTCCTCTAAAAGCTGATGAGCAATCTCATAGCTTTCAGGATGAATTGAAGTTGCATCTAAAGGTTCCCCTGAATCAATAATTCGAAGAAAACCAGCTGCCTGTTCAAAGGTTTTTGAACCAATCTTTGGTATTTTTTTAATCTCCTGACGGCTTTTAATGCCGCCTTCTTTTTCACGATACTCCACAATTGAAGCAGCACTGGCAGCACTCAGACCAGAAACATTTTTTAACAGCTCAACAGTTGCGGTATTAATGTTAACACCTACCAGATTTACCGCTTTTTGAACAACAAATTCAAGTCGTTCTCTGAGTTTTTTACTCGGCAGATCATGCTGATACTGTCCTACCCCAATTGCTTCAGGATCAATTTTGATCAGTTCACATAAAGGATCCATTAACCGTCGTGCGATAGAAATTGCGCTGCGCTTTTCAACCGTTAAATCTGGATACTCTTTTCGTGCTAATTCACTGGCACTATAAACAGAAGCCCCAGCTTCACTGACAAGTGTAAATTGAATATCATAATGATATTTCTGAATGAATTCCGCTACAAAACGCTCACTTTCCCTTGAAGCTGTACCATTACCAATCGCAATAACATTAATGTGATAGGTATCGATCAAACGTTTCAGCTCTATTTCACTTTCTTGAATTTTCGCATTCGGTGGTGTTGGATAAATGACACTTACTTCCAACATCTTTCCCATTTGATCAATGACAGCCAGTTTACATCCGGTACGATAAGCCGGATCAAATCCTAAAATCACTTTATCTTTCAAAGGAGGCTGAAGAAGCAGCTTCTCAAGATTTAAAGAAAATATGTCCATACTGCTTGCGACAGCTTTTTCAGTTAATTCACTGCGAATCTGATTTTCAATACTCGGAAAAGCTAATCGTTCTAAACCATCCTGCACTGCTGATCGAATGATTTCTTGACATTGCTTTGTCTGTTTCTTAAGAAAGCGGCGACATGCATATGAAATGCTGTAATCTTTATCAAATTCGATCTCAACGCTTATCACCTTTTCTTTTTCAGCACGATTGATTGCCATAATGTTATGATTGGCAAGATGGCTGATACGCGATGAAAAATCATAATACATGCGATATACTTTCTTTTCATCCTGATGCTGTTTTTTTTCTCTGGTTATCAGTTTTCCATAACGCATCATGGAATCATAGATTTTTTCACGAATTTGAATATCATTACTGGCCATTTCAGCAATAATATCGCTTGCTCCCTGTAACGCATCCTGACTTGTCAACACTTTATCTGTTAAGTATTTTTCACATTCCTGCTCTAGATTCTGATTTTGATTTGTCAAAATAAAATCACTTAATGGCTTAAGACCGGCATTAACAGCTTCACTGGCTCTGGTTTTACGTTTTTGCTGATAAGGACGATAAATATCCTCTACCTGAGAAAGCTTTACACAGGCATCAAGCTGTTTTTTTATTTCTTCAGTTAGTTTTCCCTGTGTTTCAATCAAACGGGCAACATCTTCTTTTCGCTTATTGAGGTTCACCTGATATTCATATTTTTCAGAAATACTTCTGATTTGTTCTTCATCCAATCCATGCGTCATTTCTTTACGATAACGCGCAATAAAAGGAACAGTATTTCCTTCTTCCAGCAATTTTAACGTGCTGGCTACCTGTTCCTTGTTGATATGTAACTCTTCAGCAATTTGACTATAATCCATTCTCTCACCCATGACTATTATAATCTTTTCATTTATAAAGAGAAAGACTTGACTTATTCAGAAACTATGTTCAATAAAACCTCCACCATTTTTTCCATATTTTGAATACTCACATATTCATATTTACCATGAAAGTTTTCACCGCCAGTACCCAAATTAGGACAATTCAGACCTTGATATGTCAAAACAGCTCCATCAGTTCCTCCGCGAATAGCTTCTGTATAGTAATCAAGAGAACATTGATTTAAAGCACGCTGAGCTTTTTCAACACAACGCATATCTTTTTCAATATAGCTTCTCATATTTTTATACTGTTCCACAAAATCTATATGAATCATCTCATATCCATATTTTTTATTTAAATATTCTTCAACAATTTTAAAATCTTCTATTTTTTTCATCAGCTTTGACTCATCATGATCTCTTAAAATATAAGTCAATACTGCCTGTTCACACTGACCGTGAAAGTCAACAAGATGATGGAAACCTTCATAACCACTAGTCGTTTGAGGTGTTTCTAACGGATTTAGACACTGATTAAATTCAATTCCCACTAAAGCAGCATTGATCATTTTTCCTTTTGCACTACCCGGATGAATGCTTTTTCCTTGAATATTGACGATTGCCTCATAGGCATTGAAATTTTCATAAGCAATAACATGAATATCTCCACCATCAACAGTATAAGCATAATCACATCCAAAAGTATCAAAGTCAAAGTTTTCAGCACCTCTTCCAACTTCTTCATCACAAGTAAAAGCAATTCCAATATCACCATGCAACATATTCGGGTGTGATAATAAAGTTTCAACAAAATTCATGATAATGGCAATACCTGCTTTGTCATCTGCTCCTAAAAGCGTTGTCCCATCTGTCACAATTAAATCTTCATGCAAATGATTTAACAGATTGTCATATTCCTTTGGCGAAAGTACAACTGATTCATTCAGCCAAATATCAGCCCCATCATAATCATGAACAATTCTAGGATGAATATCAGCTCCGCTTGCATCTGGACTTGTATCCATATGGGCAATAAAACCAATTCGATCCATTCCCGGACAATTCGCTTCTAAGCGGGCATAAACTTCACCAAATTCATTCATAACTGCATTTTTTATACCCATTTCATGAAGTTCATTCACCAAATAAGCAGCCAGTTTTTTCTGCTTCATCGTACTTGGAGTACTTGTACTATTTTCATCAGACTGCGTATCAAATTTCACATAATTCAAAAAACGATCTTCTATTTTCATAACCTGCCTCTTTTCCAAAACAATTATACGACACCGCTCTTTTTCAATCAAGAGAAGCCTCATCACACAAAATCATCTCAAGTTTATTTAATATAGATGCATAATCTACCAACACTTTTTCATCCGCCGGAAACTGTTTCAGCTTATCATAAGAAAAATTTAAAAAATCAAAAGCTTCATGAATTATTTCAAAATCCATCTCAAAAATAAAATAATCAATTCTTTTTATAAAGAAAAAAATTCTTCTTCCCCACGAAAAATGAAAATGAGACAGATATTTTTTTAAAATCTTCAAATAATCCTCAAATTCAATGCGTACGTTAACATCGTACAAATAAAAATGACAGCATGATAAATGAACATAGGCTTCATAATGAATTTGTTCGATCGTTTTTTTCATACTGCCATTTTATTCAATGAATGGTGAAAAAATTGTAGAGATGTGACATCAAATCAGACATTTCACATATTTATAAACAAAACGCTTTCTTTTATTCAAACGAGTATAAATCTCTTTTGCATATTCTTGTACTTTTATCTGAAGCATCATGAATTCTTCATCACTTAAACCTTGCTTAGAATATTTATTCTTTTCTAAAAGACTTTTGATCTTTTCATCAGTTGAAGAATCATAATGAGAAATTTGATTTACATAATGTGCCATGGCAAAAGCAGCTTTTTGATGATCATCCATATTGAAGCGTTTCTTTCTGAAAACGATAATTAAGCTTCGATATAGTGGATAAGCCAGTAAAATCAAAATGAAAATGAAAGGATAGATCAAATGATTCAAGCTGTCTTCGTTTTGATTATGATCTGTTTGATTGTTAGGCTTGTTGTCAATATCATCCTTCGGCCGCGTTGGAATTATTGGATTTTGATTGTTTCCTGGATTATTTGGAAGCTGAGGCTGATTAATATCATCAGGATTTTGTTGAGTGTGTTGATAAGTTGAACCCACTGTTACTTCTTTTGGTACCCATCCCAATACATCATCAAAAATTTCAACCCAGGCATGGGCATCAGAATCTATTACTTTCGCCTTCATGTCAGAATCCAGATCAGCAGCTGAAATATAATAGCCTTCAACATAACGTGCTGGAATACCATAATAACGGAACATTAAAGTAGCTGCACTGGCAAAATGAACACAATAGCCTTTTTTGTTTTCTAAAAGAAAATAAGAAACGATATCTTGATCATTCGGCATATTTCCAGGCGATAAAGTATAGGTATAATTTCTTAAAATGGAAAGAATGTATTCATATATTTCATCTGCATTCGCAAAACTGTCTTTTGATTTCAATTTCATTTGTTTTTCAAATAAATCATAAATTTCTGAAGGTATCCTTTTATAATGAATATTCACAAAGTTTCGATAAAGACGATTCATTGAATCATGATACTCAACCTGTTTAGGATCATAGACTTGATAGGTTGTTAATATGTTTTTATCTTTCAATTCAACATAGTTATCATATACAGCTGAAAAAGGCTGATCTATTGCTTTAAGATAATACGGAACCAGCGAATAACTGTTTTTACTTCTTTGATCCGTGATTTGAATTTTTTCAATCGATCCTTCCTTGACAAAATACTGATTAATCCATAAATAAGATTTTGTAAAAGTAGATGATTTCAGCATTTGTAATTCATCATCAGGCAGCATCTTCCAGCTGTTATTCTCATACATCGAAGCCGCAAATTCTTTTAAATATAAGCTTTCCTTTTTTTCTCTTTGAACTTCCAGATGAACAGCTCCGGTATAAAAACGATTCCCGGCATTTTTGAGACTGACTTCTTCATCTCCTTTCTGCATTCTTGAAAGTGTTTGAATAAAGCTGTTGAATTTTTCTAATGTATCTTGTTGAACACGAATCGGATCATAAATCTCTCTTAAAGATGCTTCCGAAAAACGATTTAAAATCGGAAAAATCGTCAATAAAACTGTAATAGCGATCAAGCCTACACTTTTGAAAGCGTCAAAACTCATAACATCTAGTTTTTCAAAAGGAATCATCAGCATGATCCAGTAAACAAGCATGGCTCCCATCCAAAACCAGCTGAATTGAATCTGAAAAATAAGTACCGGAAAAACAAGTATCAGACTGATTAGAAAAAGACGTCCTCTTTTTTTCTTTATAAACACCAGTGAATAGCTGATCATCATAAAAAAAATGAAAAGAAAAGCAAGCGCTTGGCATTGATACAGTTCTATTTTTTCTGCATTTACAACAGGCAATGTGTAAAAATTAAGTCGAGTATAAATTTTATAGATTTTTACGACGTTATTGTAAATCGAAAAGAAGCCGTTTTTCAAAGCATCCAGCATCACCACACTATAAATTGCTAATCCAGAAAAAGTTAACAAGGAAATGACTTTATGATTCAAAAAATGACACAGCAAAAAATAAACAAGGGCGATAAACAGTAATAAACAAATGAAAATCAAGCTTTGATCAGACAAAAACGTAGTTGTCAAGAGTTCAAAGGGAACAAACAAAGTACATAAATAAAGAAATAATAAATAGAAGGAAAATCTTTTATTCATATCGAATTCCTCCTTTTGAAGAAAGGAAGATACCATCAAAACCCTCTATACAGGAATCAGCTTTTGGCATGCTTAAAATACGCAAGTAAACCTTTTGACCCTCTTCGTAATTTTTCATATCAGCTTGATAAAGCTGTTTTTTTGAAATCCAGAAAAATGTACAAGAAGATTGTGAAGAAAATAAAACATCTAAAATAACATTGGCTTTTTTAAAGACCTCTTCACATTCCTGTTCATTTCCACTTAAATCAAGAAAAATATTCATATCGATACGACTATTCTGATATTTATCTTTGATGATGATTTCATTGGTTTTATATGAAATTTTATAATGAATGTCTTTCAGTGAATCACCGATACGATATTCACGAAGATCATATTCATCACTTTTGTTTTGATTATACTGATGAATCCATGCCTCAAGTTGATGTCTTGATTCAGGTTTCGTTTGATGAAACATAGTGGGAAAAAAGCAATGTTCAATCGTTATATCTTGATTTAACTTCTTACTGAAAAGATTGAGCATGTCATAGATATGGCAATCATTCACTTGGATGATTGTATTCCCAAGATGTTGTTCAAAATCAATTTTAAAGGTTTTTCTTTTAGATGTTAAAAAAGAATAAGTATAGTTTTCTTTCTTTTCAAAAAACAGATTTACACATTGTATAGAACAAGTGATTCTTCCTAAAGGAAAAAAATAACCTGATTCTACTTCCATAACGTAAAAGTTTTTGTGATAAATATTTATTTTCACATGTGATGCATGGATTCTCATGCACAAATAGCTCACAAATGGCATGACCATAAGAACAGAAAAGCACACCAGCAAATAATAAGCCCCTGTAAATATGAAAAGTGAAAATAATCCAATTAAGAACAGAAAATACATCCATCTATTTTTTCTCATTTTTTTCTAATGAAGGCTGGTGGTTGGATTGTAAGATTTCTGAAAGAATTGCATCTGTTTCTTCTCGATTTGACTGTTTTGAATTCGAAGTGTGAATGCGATGTCCCATGACTTCAAAAAATATTTCATGGACGTCTTCAGGAATTATATAATCACGATCATGAAGATAAGCAGCAGCTTTAGCCATTTGAATCAAGCATATGGACGCACGCGGGCTAGCTCCCTGTATAATTTTGGGATGATGACGAGTTGCATGGACTAAGGAAACAATATAGCTGATGATATCATCATGTACATAAATCTGATCAACAGCATGACACATTTCAAGCATTTCCTGACTGTCAACTACCTGATGAATCTGATAAGCATCCAAATTTTGTTTTCTTTTCAACATTTCAATTTCACTTTCAGAATCAGGATATCCTAAGGA
>CAMEIZ010000052.1 GCA_945919165.1 uncultured Traorella sp. | reverse complement strand
CCATTTTAGTTGAAGGAAGAATGCCGGAAAACGAGAATGAATGTGTGATTGAAGAAGGTAAGATTACTTTCAATACGCCTAAGATTGGGGATGTGATCGAGCTTTACAGCGGTACCGACACAGATATAAGTGAAACACTTAAGGCAAGTAAATTAACGGTTGTTGGGACAGTGAAATCTCCATATTATCTTTCTTATCAGAAAGGAAGTTCTTCGATTGGAGATGGATCGCTGGATGGCTTTTTATTAGTGTTTGATGATAATTTTATCAGTGATATTTACACGGAAGTTTATGTAACGGTGGATGGTGCAAAACCGTATAATTCCTATTCAGATGAATATTTCGATGAAATCATTGAGCCTGAAATAGATTTGATTGAAGAACTCGGAAAAGATCGCGCCAGTTTAAGAACTGATGAAGTCAAAGCCATGGCGATGGAAGAGTATCAAAAAGGCGAAGATGAGTTTTTAAAAAATAAGGCTGAAACAGAAGAAAAACTGAAGGAAGCACAAAAACAGCTTCAAAGCGGATATGAAGAGCTGATCTATAATGAAAACAAAATCAAGGATTTGAGATCTGCTATTGAACTGATTAAGACACAGGGTAATGCACAAATTGAAAATGCAAGAAATCAGCTGGCTATTTTACGGGCTCAGCTGGCTTTGGGAGAAAGCAGTATTCAGGTGCAGGAACTGAAAAAGATGCTGGCAGATGTTAATCAAAAGATTGAAGCCATGCCTGAAGAAGATCGTGTTTTAACAAATGAAGAATATTTAAATTTAAAAATGCGTCAGCAGACACTAGAAGTACTGATTGAAGTTGCTACCAGTGATGCAACAAAAAAACAGCTGGAAGAAGCCATCGCTCTTCAGGAAAAAAACATCGATACTCTGGAAACTGAAATGAATGCTCAGATTAGTGAATATGAACAGCAGATCGCCAGTGGCGAAGCTCAAATTCAACAGGGAAGAGCTGAATATGAAAAGGGTGTTGATGAATATGAAAAGAACAAGAAAATTGCTGAAGAACAGCTCAATGATGCTCAAGAAAAGCTGGATAAAGCAAAAAGTGATATAGAAAATATGTCAGAAGGAGAGTGGATCATCTTAGATCGTCATTCTCATTATTCCTATATGGATTATGGAAGCAGTGCTGATCGAATGGATTCAATCGCCAAGATCTTCCCGGTATTTTTCTTTCTGGTAGCTGCTTTGATTTGTCTTACTACGATGACTCGTATGGTAGATGAACAGCGAAGTGTGATAGGAACTTTAAAAGCTTTAGGATATACAAAGGGAAGTATTGCCTTACGTTATTTAAGCTATGCATTTATTTCCAGTCTTTGTGGCTGTATTGTGGGGGTTTTAGTAGGATTTGCGGTATTCCCTACGATCATTGTTCATCTATGGAATGTGATGTATACAGTTCCGGATGCTCATTTTACTTTTTATTGGGATTTAGCATTGTTAGCTTCCATTAGCTGTATCTTAATTGTATTAGCTGCTACATGGTTTGCTGTCAGCAATGAGCTGAAGGAAACACCTGCTTTATTAATGAGACCTAAAGCACCAAGTAATGGAAAACGTATTTTCTTAGAAAGAATAACTTTTATCTGGAGCCGTTTGACATTTACTCACAAAGTAACCTGTCGAAATATTTTCCGTTATAAAAAACGTTTCTGTATGACAATTCTGGGAATCAGTGGCTGTACAGCACTTTTGGTTGCCGGCTATGGTATACAGGATTCAATCAGTGATATTGTTTCCAATCAATATGAAGAATTACAGAAATATGATGCCAGTGTTACTATCTCTGATGATTTGAATATTGTGGAAAAGGAAGAACTGGTCAATGAAATATCACAGATGGATCATGTATCTGATTTGATTTTAATTACTCAGGAAGGCGGAAGTGTCAATATCAAGAGTAAAGATCAAAGCGTGAATCTGGTAGTGGTGGATGATGAAAAGAAATTTGAAGAATTCCATGTATTAAGAGACAGAAAGAGTCATGCTCCAGTTGAAATACCAAAGAGCGGTGTCGTCATCAGTGAAAAAATGGCAAATGATTTAGGTGTAAAAACGGGTGATGTAATTCGCTGTAATGCCAATAACACGAATGTAGAATTTACCATTCAAGGTGTTTTTGAAAACTATGTCGGGCATATTATCATCATGAACAGTGATGAATATAAGACACGTTTTGGTTTGAGTGCCAAACCAACGGAAATCTACATCAAGCTGGATGATAAGCAGGAATTAATTGAAAGCCAGGTAGGATCTGCAATTAATGATCTTGATGGCTGTGAAAGCATTGTTTTCTTCTCTGGAACAGCAGAATCCTTCACGAATATGATTTCGTCACTGTCAATCATTGTAGTGGTACTTGTCATATCTGCAGGATTATTGGCTTTTGTTGTTTTATATAATCTTACAAATGTGAATGTTTCTGAACGAATTCGTGAAATTGCGACGCTGAAGGTTTTAGGTTTTTATGATAAAGAAGTCAGCAATTATGTTTTCAGAGAAAATATTCTTCTCTCTTTCATAGGTGCAATAGCTGGATTGGGCTTAGGAACTGTTCTGCATCGTTTGATTATGTCATTGGCTGAACTGGATTCAGTGATGTTTGGGCGAATTATTGCAGTGAAATCATATCTGTTAGGACTTGTCATTACAATGTTCTTTTCCTGGATAGTAGCAAAATTCATGCATTATAAACTGAAAAAGATTCCTATGGTGGAATCTCTGAAATCAGTAGAATAGGAGAAATCATGATCTATATCGGCGGCTATGAAGCTGACAATAATCAAGGAATTTATGAACTCGAAGATGATTTAACTCATCCTAAGCAAATAACAAATGATTTAGGCACCAGTTATTTTGATGTGAAAGAAGATTATTTAATAACCATCATCAAACGTCAGAATCGTTCGGGAATTGCACGTTTTGATCTTATGGGACATGAACAGGCTGTTTATTTATCAAATGAAAAACCGGCTTGTTTCATTGAAGAACACAAGAAACGTATTTATGCAGCCTACTATCATGATGCAGTTGTAAAGGTATGGGATGATACACTTCATTTGATTCATGAATGGCACTATCCAGATCACAGCAAATGTCATCAGATCATTTTCTTTAAGGATATGCTGGGAATTGTTTTGTTAGGATTGGATAAGATTTGTTTCTATAGCTATGATTTTAAGTATCTTGATGAGCTTTGTTTTCCTAAGGAAAGCGGGCCTCGTCATGGTGTTCATACTCAGGATGAAAAAACCTTGTATGTTTTATCGGAGTTAAGCAACGAATTATTTGTCATTGATATGGATCAGAAAAAGATCATTCAAACTCTTTCAATCAAAGAAGATGAAACATTGACAACAGGAGCAGCCATACGCTTAAGCAAAGATGGAAAACATCTTTATACCTCAACAAGAGGGCAAAATCTGATCAAACACTTTGTCATTGAAAATAATGTCAAAGAAGTACAATGTGTTCACTTAAAAGGAGAGGCTCCTAGAGATTTTAATTTAAAAGACAATGCTTTGATTGTTGGCTATCAGAATACGAATCTAATAGAAAAATATGAGCTTAATGATCAAGGTAATCTTACGAAAGTCATAAATAAGGCTTATTTTGATAAAATTGTTTGTGTAAAATAAACTAAAATGTCCAAACTGCAAAGTTTGGGTAACCAGGATCAAATAAAAGTACCTAGATGGATAAAGAACCATTTAGGCACTTTTTTCTAGTCTACATCATTAAGACTGAATTCATCATTATTAGAAATATAGTTACCTTTTTAAATTATATCAGATAAATATTAATAATGATAGACTTTATTTTAACTGAATTTAAGTTATTATATATATGAAAATAATAATAAAAAAGGTGATGTTCTTATGAAAGAGGTATTGAAATTTACTTGATTCGTTTCCTGTATAGGATGACTACCATTATGAGGAAACTAAAAGCAAATGTACGATAAAAGTACAAATTTAACGAGAGATCGTCTAGTAGAGGTAAGACCAATGGTATAATTTAAATAGATATATAAATAATCCATAAGAAAAAATGATATAAATACGAAACCTAAAATTATTTGAATGGAAGGAGATTTTTAATTCTAGGGATTAAAAAGCAAAAAAATATGTTAAAAAAATATGTTATTAAAGATAATATAAAAATATTTAATATATTTCTCTCGTTTGTAATGATAATTAGTTTATTTTCTTCGACTATTTCAGCTAATTTTACCATTGGTTCGAGCATAAAAAGTTTAAGTGTAAGTAATGAAGTCTATGATTATTCAAAAAGAGTATTTCCGATTCATATCAATGCCCTAATTACTGTTGGTGAATACGAAGGTAGTACAAATGATTATAGCTTAGGAAGTCCATTTACGGTATTAAATCCTTCATCAAATGATACAATTGTTTTCTTCCCAGTTATATATGGAGAAGATATAGTTGCTTTGTTCAAAGTTAATGATGATAACGGTGAATTATCGGCTTCTCTATCGTCATATTTCGTTTTTGAGCTTAAAAACCTATTGCTTTCAAATATAAAAAAAGAATTCATACTTCTAACAGATGGAATCGTCTTACAGGCATACGATGGACAAAACTACATCACCATATACAAGTTGTTTGAAAATAACAATCCAGTTTTAGATTTATCACAATCAATTAACAATTTTTGCCAAAATTTTCATTTAGTAAATTACAATGATTTAGTTACTCCTATAAAAACTGACGGTACCTATAGTATTAATAGCAACGTGCCTGTAGCAAATATTATCGAATCAAAGACATTAAATGTTAAAGGCGTTTCACAAGGCAATCACCCATGGTGTTGGGCAGCAACTTGTGCAGCTCTAATTAATTATCTAAAGGGTTATTCATTAACGGCAAGCTCAATAGCAAATTATGTTTATCCAAATAATCCAGAACAGGGTGCATCATGGACAGAAATTAGAAATGCATATAACCATTGGGGGCTATCTGTTGTTCAAAGCACAGTAATAAATTTTGGATCTGTACGAAACATAATTAATTCACGAAAACCTATGCACCTAGGTTTAACAGGACATTCTGTCGCTTTAATTGGTTTTACTTATACTGAACAAGGGGGCATATATGAAAGAATTCTTATTTTACTAGAGCCAAATGGTGGGGTAAAAAAAAGTGTTACATTAAAATCAAATAATAATTTTGATTATGAATTATCAGGGACAAATTCATGGAAATATACAAGAACTTTTCAATAAAGAAATTTATACTTCTCATCTCATTATTCATAATGGGGTGTTCTATGCCAAAAGATATTTTTCCATCCGATTCAGAACATTATCCTTTAAAGAACTATATCATACTTAACAACGAGCAAATAAAAATAGAAGAAGATGAAAATTGGATATATGCGGAATATACATATACGAATGATGAAAATGATGAATTGACTATTCAGTTACCGGAAATATTGAGTATTGTTCGATGGATCGTTCAACCTGATGATATTGAAATTGTATCATCACAACGTTTTATCAACAATAAAACATATAATTATGTCAAAGAGGGGCAATCTCCTTATATTCAATTATTTACAATTAAAAACACAGATGATTTAGAACAAATCGAGTTTAAACTTGTCAATGTAGATGATTCAGATAAATCTTATCAAGATATCGTGGGTATTCGATCATTGATCATTCATTTATGTAAATAAATCAAATATTCTGTTTTAAACTGATAGAGAGAAAAGATAATAGAAGCTAGTTAATTCCAGCTTCTTTTTTTTATGTAACATGATTTATATTAAAGAAAAAAGGTAGCGAATCATTAACTAAGTTTGATCATAGATAATAGTTGCAACCTAAAAAAGCTAATTAGAATTTTGGGGTGTCAATGTCTTGATAATGGGATACTTTTTTTGGACATTTTTCTGATATAGAATATCATAAGAGTTTTTTTAATGTTTCGATTTCTTCTTTCAATTCTTTAATCTCATCCAGCTGTGATTTTGTATTGGCTAATATCGTAATGACTGGAATTGATAAAGTTAAGATGAAAACAATTGAAGATAGGGAGAAAACTTCAGTTGCTTCACCGGTCCATCTTTCAATAATTGACATTGATGAACTGTAAATTGTTAAAACTGTTACTAACGTACCTAACAATGCTACATAGATTTCAATGCGGATTTTCTTAATTTTGGAAAGATGATCATCTACTTCTTTTTTGCGTGTTGTTGTCGTATTGTAATAGTCAATCAAGCTTTCAAATTTACTTGTAAATTCATTTTGATAGATTTGTATTGAAAAAGCATTTTGAACTAAATCATAAAGTGCATTAATATGATCAATTGCACTAGGACACTGAAAGAAACATCTTAATCTAAATAAAGAAAATTCTTCTTTGGCTTTTTGAAATTGAATCAAACGCTGATTCATTAAGTCATAATCATGAAATGGTCGATGATACTGACGGATTGAGTTTAAGTTTTGTATCAAAGCCTGTTTTTGATGTAAAGTATTAAGAAATAAGAAGAAATAATCATTTTCCCATTTCTGTTCAAAGCTGTTTTCAAAAAAAGTATTGGTTTTCTGAGTATTGCCTAAAACACTGATGTTTGTCAAACCATTTGATGAAGCACACCAGTAGGAGTTAGAAAAGATTTGAAGAATGTGCGGGTTTTCTTTTAATTCATCAAAATAAAGCTTATAGGCGGAATTGTAGTTACGGGCTAAGTTTTCCAGTAAATCTGGTTCAGGCAGAGAATCAGCCACCAAATAAGAATAAATAAGCGGTTTTCGAATGAGCCATTGTTGTGTATCATCACTAGAAAGTGTAAAATATTGAGCACATGTGAAAAGAAACTGTTTTAATGAAAGAGCAGTTGTTTCAAAATAGGCTTTCTTTTCAGCTTCATTCCAAATTTTATGAGTGATTTCAAAGTGATTTCGTTCATCTTTTGGTTCACAAAGATAATAAAGCAGATTCATGACATCTTCCAGCTGATGTTCATTTTTCATATCAGCGCGAAACATAACCATGCCAATACCGCTTTCAAAGATACCAAGACGTACATCTTTGATGCAGATTTCAAATGGTTTTTCGATAGTGCGTGCATAGAATAAGATAGAGTCATTACTTTTTCTTGGCAGTCCTAAAGCTTCTCTTCGAATAAGCTTAAAAATAGAACCAATTTTTTCAGTAGTATTTTCTTTATCTAATAAATGGCTTAAGCCTTTTCGCAGTTCTGTTGGCTGAAGTCCAACTTCTTCGAAGACAGGAAGTTGAACATTTTTGCTGGATGTTATTACTGCGGACTGAATGTTTTGAATGCTGGAAGGAGCATCAATTGTTAGAGGAACAACAATCCAGGAATGTTGTGAATGAATTATAGTCATGGCATCACTTCCTTTTTTTTATTATACCATAGCTGTTTCATAAATCATGCGTAAAAAATGAAAAAAAGCTACATTTCCAATCAAATGATCTTGAATTGTGCTACAATGATACTAAGAGTTACAGAGGTGGATTTATGGAAAATTTTATTGACAGAAATGTATTGACGAACATCGAAAATTTTATCAATGTTGGGTTATACAATTCTGCTGTTCGAGAAAGCTGTACGCTTTTAGAAGTCGTACTTCGAAAAGTATTTCAGCAGGCTTTATTAGAACTGCCTTTTAATGATCGTCAGGAGCTTTTAAGAAGCGAAAGAGAAATAGGAAATGACAAGAAAGGTTATCAGGAGTTTGGCTTTGGTCAATTGGTAGGATTGTTTAAAAAAAGTCAGTTATTGAGAAGATGGGGAGAATATACACATTCAAATCTTGGTTTGATTTCATCTATTAATTTTGATTATATTGTTGAATTGAGAAATCGTATGGCCCATTATAATCCTGATCAGAATCCATGCACGTATCAGGATGCAATGCTTGTCTATAATGCATTGACAAATTGGCTGAGTTTTATAGGATACAAAGAAATAGATAAGGGAATTGAAAAAGCGTTTAAGGAAGAAAAAGAAACTGAAAATAATAAACAAATAAAGCGCTATGAGAAAGTAAAAAGAAAAATTCATTCAGATTATGATTCATCAAATAAAAAAGAAGCGCGACGTCTGCGCATGCAATCCAATTATTCATTAAAATTTGATGAAGAAAGCTTTCATTTTGTTCTTGAAAAAATAAAGAAAAAGGAACATTTGATTGGTTTGGATGTTGGATGTGCGGGTGGATATGTTACAGAGCTTCGTTTTAAAGAGGAATATCCTTTTGATAAAGTTATTGGTCTTGATTTTAATGAAAAAGTAATTCAAAAGGTAAATGAGAGTGATCATGGTCATTTTCACTATTACCAAATGGACTTAGAATCCAAGGATTTTGAAGATAAAATGGATGAAATTTTGGAAGAAATGGATATAGATGGTTTTGATGTGATCTTTTCAGCTTTAACGCTCCATCATTTGAAAAACCCACAACGCTGCTTAATGAATTTAAGAAAATATTTAAATAAAGGCGGAGCCATTATTCTGCGTGGTGTGGATGACGGTGGTATGATGGCGTATGATGATAATGGATTGGTGGATAAAATTTTAGATGAAACAATAGCTCTTGAAAATGCTTCAGATCGCTTTCATGGAAGAAAGTTTTATACTTATCTGTGCAATGCCGGATTTAAGGAAGTGGAAATGCGTTATTTGGTAGATGATACTACAAAAATGGAATTTGAAGAAAAAGAAGATTTTTTCCGTTATTATTTTGATTTTAGAAAAGCTTATACAATGCGTGCCATGAATGCTCATCCTGAAGATGAAAATCTGAAGAAAAAACATGAACAGATGGTAGAAGATTTGGAAAAACTAGAAGAGATATTCATGAAGCCCGATTTCTTCTTTTCCACATTAACAGTGAGTGCTATTGCTTTTAAATGATGAACTATAGAAATATTATTTTTGATTTTGGAAATGTATTGGCATTCTTCAATATTGATCAACTGATGATGAAAACAATGGGCTATGTAGATGAAGAATTAAAAAAAATCATCATGGCTGACTGGAATCGTTTAGATGAAGGTTTAGTACAATATGAAGATTATATGGAAGCTTGTTTAAAACTAAGTGATAAAAAAGTAGATTTAAATAAATTTTTTAATCGCTGGTATTTGGAATTAGAAACGAATACAGAAATCTGTGAGTGGATCAAAGAACTTAAAAATGAAGGTAAACATTTATATATTTTATCTAATGCACCCATCATTTTTGAAGAAAATGCATCATTTTATGAAATAACTTCTTATTTTGATGGAGCAGTATATTCAGGCAGTATCCAATTAGCTAAACCAGATCAAAGAATCTATGAATATCTCTTAAATAAATATCAATTAAAGAAAGAAGAATGTTTCTTTCTTGATGATAAAGCTGAAAATATAAAAGCAGGAATTCAATGTGGAATCAATGGAGCTGTTTATCATCACAATTTGGAAGCAATCAAAAGAATGATTAAGTAATTTTGAAATACGAAAGCACTTTTTCAGTGCTTTTCTTTTTCATATTGATTCAATTCTTATTTAAGACTTAAAGTATCTGATATAATAGAAAAAGCTGTGAAAAATCACAACTTTTTTGATGGTTTTAAATAATGTTTCTGAATAAAAAAATGGTGCGGACGATGAGATTTGAACTCACACGAGCATACACTCACTACCCCCTCAAAGTAGCGTGTCTACCATTCCACCACGTCCGCATACCTTATTATAATAACGATTTTTTACCCATAAGTAAAGAGTTTTTTCAAAATTAATAGTTTTTGCGATTGAAATATGATAAAATAACTACGTGTGCTCGTGGCGCAATTGGATAGCGCATTTGATTCCGATTCAAAAGGTTGAGGGTTCGAGCCCCTTCGAGCGCGCCATCTCCTCATAGTTAAAGGGATATAACACCGCCCTCCTAAGGCAGAATTTCCGGTTCGAGTCCGGATGAGGAGGCCAATTGAAAGAAAACATCCGAAAGGATGTTTTTTTTAAATAATCAGGATAAAGGAAAATACTTTTTATCTTTAGGTTTTTTATCGATCTGATTTAACATGTTGAATAAAAGCAAAATCGTATTATCATTTTTTCCATCTAAACCAGTGTTTTCACCATTTAGAATTCTTAACATGTAATGCATAGGCTGAATACTGTAATTGTCATTAGGAGATACTAAACTCACAATACTATGTTCAGGATCATCGCCTAGCATTTTCCATTTCCAATGATAATGTGTAGAAATTGCATCACTATAACAAATACCAAGAGCAATTGCAACATCCTTCATGGATCCATATTGAGTCGGATATTTATTTTCCATGAGAATATCATCAACAATTTTTTGAAGCTCAGTAACAACTGTTTTTCCAGTAGATATTCCTTTGATATTAAATACACTGAAGGTTGTGTCTACAACTTGTACAATTTCAATCCAAATATCATACGGAATATTCCCAACATATTGATAATAACTTTCTCTCTCATCTTTTTTTAAAATATCAAAAAATCCCATATACTTAATCTCTTATTTTTATGTATTTTTATAATATTATAATATCAAAATTTTCAATTATATATATAAAAATTCAATATAAAAAAAGGGCTTGTATAATACAAACCCAATTTATTCATGAATAGGTGCTTTATGATAAATGTCATGAAGTTCCTGATACAAAGGGGAAAGTTTTTTATAGATGTTTTTGTAGACTTGTGTATATAGTTCATGATAAATACGCTGTTCTTTAAAATCCGGTTCAAAGCAGTCTTTGATATGAACCATCTGATGGACAGCTTCTTCATATGAATCAAAAACCTTTAAAGCTACAAACGTAGCGATAGCACTTCCCATTCCGGTAACTTCATGAGTCTGTGTACGATAGACCGGAAGACCAAACATATTGGCAGTAATCTGACATATTTCATCACTTTGACTTCCGCCGCCTCCCAGATAGATTTCTTTAAATCTGAAATTAGCTCTTTTTTCAAGAATACGCATGCCATCCATTAACGCAAAATTGATACCTTCAATAATGGATCGATAAATATGAATGCGAGTATGTTGATCGGAGAATCCAATCATTGCTCCACGAGCTGTCGGCATTGTTTAAATGCTAATATAAGAGTGTACAAAAATGATCATTTAAAAATGTACAAAAA
>CAMEIZ010000051.1 GCA_945919165.1 uncultured Traorella sp. | reverse complement strand
ACAATATTCACTGTATTCTTATTACAATTGCTGATGTAATTTCTTTAATTGATTCTTTAACAGCTTTTTAAATGCATAACTGCTTTGCTGGTAGAAAAATTCAATATCATTTTCATATCCTTCATAAAGCAGATATCCATTACAAATAATCTGAATAAATTCTCCTTCAATCCTTAATTCATAAATATCATCCGGATAATCAAATAATAAAAGATTATGCAGTTCATGTCTTACTAAATCTGTCGTATCCGCAGTTCCAAGTAAAAAAGCATGCGCATATCCGCTAGCATCCATGCATCTAAGACTCTTATAGGAAATCCTTTTGATGCACTCCTCTTTAATCGCTTTTCTAATTACTTCTTTTTTCATTTTATCACTCCTTTTCATCGATTCTAGCTTTACCACCTAACTTAATAGGTTGGTGAAAGGTCAACGGGCTAGATCCCTCACTTTTCTCTAAATAAAAAAGACATCGTTATTTTATACGATAAAAACAAATCTTACAATCATTTTTATTCAATTAGAGCGCTTTTTTTCATATAGTCATACAATCATGAATGATTGTCTTTCAAATCTTGTTTATTTTTAGTACAATATCTAAAAGGATTCAAGGAGTTTATAATGAAAGAAAATAAAGATATAACAAAAAAGTATGGCTTACTTACTGCCATCACCATGATCATCGGAGTATGCATCGGATCTGGTATCTTCTTTAAAAGTGATAATGTCTTAGTTGCCACTGGCGGAAATATTTTATTAGGGGTAGTTTGTTTTGTTTTAGCTGCAATTTCAATCATTTTTGGTTGTCTTACCATCGGTGAATTAGCTGCCCACACAGATAAAGTTGGTGGGTTGGTCTCTTATGCAGAATTGTTTTTAAATCGTAAAATTGCCTGTGCGATGGGCTGGTTTCAAACCTTTATCTATTATCCGACAATTTCCAGTGTTGTAGCTTGGATTATTGGTGTTTATATCAATATTTTATTTAATTTACAGGCTGGTTTAGAATTTGAAATAATAGTCGGTTATGGTTTTTTGCTGATTTGTTTTATCTACAATATTCTAATGCCTAAGTTTGGTGCTTTTATTCAAAACAGTACTACTTTTATTAAGCTGATTCCTTTATTTGTGTTAGGTGCTTTAGGATTTATTTTTGGTGATCCTATTTCTGGTTTAGCCAATACGGATCATTCTGTATTAGCAGGTAGTGGTTGGATTGCCGCATTAGGTCCTATTGCTTATTCATTTGATGGATGGATCGTCACAACTTCGATTTCACATGAAGTAAAAAATGCCAAGAAAAATATGCCAAGAGCTTTAATGCTTGGTCCTTTGATTATCCTGAGCATTTATGTTTTATATTTTGTTGGAATTTCCTGTTATATTGGCCCTGAAAATGTGATGGCATTAGGAGATGCACATGTTAGTTTAGCGGCAGAAAAATTATTTGGACCGGCGTTTAGCAAAGCAATCCTCATCTTTATCGTGATTTCTGTAATTGGTACTGTCAATGGATTAGTCATGGGTTATATTCGTATGCCTTACTCTCTTTCCTTGCGTAATGGCATGTTTCCTTTTTCAAAACAGATCAGTAAACTGGACGATCGTTTTCAAATGCCAATTAATTCGGCTATCTGCAGTTTTCTTCTCAGTACGTTTTGGATGATCATTCATTATTTATGTACAAAATATAATTTATTGTTCAATAGCGATATTTCTGAAGGTGCTGTTGGAATCTCTTATATTTTATATACTTTATTGTATATGAAAGTCATTCACATGTATTTGAATAAAGAAATTAAAAGTAAGTTCAAAGGAATTGTTTGCCCAGTTTTAGCTATCATAGGTTCAATCATTATTTTATCTGGAAGCTTACAAAACAAGTTATTTATTTTATATTTTCTTCTTTCTGTTTTTTTGTTTTTCTACTCCCTCCATTATTATGAAAAAAAGCAAAAAAAGTAATTAATAAACGTTAATCAATCATAAACAAATAACTATAATAAAAAGCACTCGTATTTGTACCACCTCCAATTGTTAGATTAGTGGTCTAACTTTTTGGGAGTCGTACAATGGTTTTACATTGAGTGCTTTTTTATCATTTTAGATTTTCCGTTTTCAATAAATTTCATCAGAATCAAGAATATTCTTTTAATCTTTATTTTCTCTTTTTTTCCTGTGCACGTTTATCATTGATCAGCTTCACATGCTCATCTGTGATTAATGTTACATTGTTTTCTTTCGCCCATTCAACACAACCATTTAATGCGGCTTTTAAGAACGGACGAGGAACCTTTGTAAAATTTTTTAGCGCATCATCTGTAAATTTGATTGTATCATCTACTCGTTTGGCGGCATAACGAATAGAAGTAATATCCACTTCGTTAGCTTCTGGAATAGGTTCGGCTATAGGTTTTTTCAGTTTTGGAAACTGGGTATACCAGAAATTCGTTGAATCACGATACCCATAATCAACCGGAACCGGTGGGAAGTTGTTTTTATTTACACCATTTATGATGGCATCATAATATTTTTCTTTTATAAGAATCTTATCAATTTTTAAAATAAAGTGAGCCCCATATTTAGATGTGACACCATTAAAATCATTATATGGTCCAGGATGACCATCATCGATATCCTCAGCTTTAAACTTAGATGCTCCTTCCAGACTAGAATCCCAAGTGCATTCAAATACCTGATAAGCTTCACTGATAACTTGAGGACGATTAGGATCCTTAGGATCAGCAATTCCATCTTCCATTTTGAATTTAAGCTGTTTCATTTTGTCTTCACTAGGTCCAGGGAATCCTAGACGAACAGCTTCCTTAAAGCTTTCTTTATCATCGGTAATGAAGTTCAATGCACATTTTCCTCTTCTTAACAGATTCAAACATGTGTTAGATGTATTTCGGCATTCCAATAACATGGCATAACGACCTTTTCCGGCAATATAATACGGAAAGCAAAGTGAATAAGAACCAATATTCAGACTGCCGTCTGGATTAACGGTACTGACACAAACTGTCGGCATCGGAATAAAAGAAGAAGTCTGGTAGAAATTGTCTACAATTCGTAAATCTTTAAAGCTGCTCATATTGTTTCCCCTAATGAAATTTTGATTTCATTTACCTTTCTGACTGTTTATTTTATGTCTGAACAGTCAAACTGACATGATTGAAATAAGCGCTGTATGACTAAATCGATCTGATGAAGATCAATTTCACTCCGCATAACTGAACTCAATAGCATTTCAGCAAGCAAAGGTGCTATTTCAATATCTTTCTTATAATTGAAACGTTTTAAAAGTGAGATAATCTGATCACTGACTTGTTTCAGCAGTAATCCATGTCGTTCACTGACCACATTAAAAGCTCCGCCTATTGAAGAATACTGATGCCAAACATTTTCATAAACTCTGCAAAAACAATCAATTAAATGATAAATGCCAAGAAGTCCTTCCCTGATATTCTCTGCTCTCTGACATGTTTTTTTCATCTCATGAAGAGTTCCATCCCAATCCTTTTGAATTATAGCTGTTATCAGATCATCTTTGCTGTCAAAATAGTTATAAATAGTTCCAACTGCAACACCACACTCTTTAGCGACTGAGCGCAATGATAATGCACCATAACCTTTTTCAAACATCATTCTTTTAGCACTTCCAAGAATCTTCTCATGAGCTTCATCAATAATTTTAGGCATCTTCGTCTCCTTTTATGAACACGTTCATATAAATTTTACCATAGCTTTTTCATTTGTCAATCTTTTCACATTTACAAATGATAATCCGTGTCATACCTCCACGTTATTTATTCCTAGATATATAAAAGCTTATTATTTCTTGTTCGAGTTTAACATTAGCATTCAGCATGTAGTTTATACATTCTGAATACTCATTATGTATCTTTAAGTTAGTCAATCTCTTTATATCTGAATCACTCAGTTTTTTTAAACATTTTTCGTATTTTTTGTCTTCAAGGTCCGATCTTGTCATATGAAATAGTTTAAAATCTATCCCTACCTGATCGCACAATTTCTGATGAATCCAAAAACCTCCCGCATCAATATCCCCAAAATGAAAATATTCTTTTTCATGATTATCAGAAATGAGTTTTTTTATAAAAGTGATTTGTGGCTTCGTTGCAAACCCACCCAAATAGATATAACAATTACCATCATTCATCCTTAAAAACGATGTTTTATTTTCAACTGTTATTACCTTATCACAGTTAGCAACTATTTTCTGTATTTTATCTATATCCTTAATTGAGAAAGATACACCACCAGATAAACCATTGATATCTATACTTTTATTTGATAATTCAATTGTCATGGGTCCTTTTATACATATGTCTTGATCTGTATCATACACATTGAATCTCTCAAATAGATTTTCATCCTCAAACACATCTTCATCAATAGAAACTAAGTAGTTATAAAGAACTGAATTCACTTGCGCTCTTCTGTTATTCTCTAAATATTTTGAATCACCAAAAATCAACATAGAAGCTTCTCTTAGATACAAGAATTCATTGTTGTTTTCCAGAAAAGATAATACTTTTAGAATGTCTTCTTCCTTGTGCGTATCCAATTGAATTGATCGGTTCTGAATTACATTTTCCAATTCATCAATGTAGTAATCGACAATTAATCCGTTGTTTCTGTATTTGTTTATTATTGACTGCAATTCATCAACAGCAAAAGATCTTGGGGTAATATCTAACTCATTTGCAGCATATTCTTCTAACAACGATATATTGTCTATGCGTAAATATACTTTTTCATAATCATCGCTGAATTTAAGTTTTGCAGATGTAATATAGTTATTTTTTTCCAACGATTCAATTGCTTGATTCACAAGATCTTTCTCGTCTATATTTACATTAAAATTAGAATAATTTTTTAAAATCTTATTTACCGGTAAATCGATTCTTCGATTAATGTTGGCATCTTTATAAACTGATTTTCTATTGTAATACTTCTTTAATAGAGCATTTACTATTTTTACTTCATACTTATTCATAGAACTTAATCGCTCCTAAAGTCATATTGCTCTTATTAATCTTTTTGATTGGTATTATAGCATCACATTCTTTTCCGATTGAATCTAACTTATTTGGAGGTGCACAGAAAATTACTTGGAATTCTTGTGTCTTAAAGAAATCAAGCATAATCTTGATATTCTTATCACTCATCTTTTCAAATGGTTCATCAATAAAAACAAGTCGTGTTGAATTCTGACGTGCATTGTAAATAATTGCTAAAGCTGCCGAAAGAATGATTGTATACGGTATCTGAGTTCCTGCACCAGAGTTATATCCGGCAAGTTTTGATAATCTGCCATTAGGTATTTCATCATTATTAACAATAACTTCATACTCCATGTAGTTACGATAGTCAGCAAAATCATTTAACATGTTATCGTTATTTTTTGAGATGATTCTATTAATGATCTCTTTCATCTCCTCTTCACGTTTTATTGCTTCGTTTTCATCATATCCAACAACTGCGCCAATCATCATCTGACCATTATCAATTCTGTTTGTCTTCTTTAGATAGTCTGCATATTCTAGAATCTTTGCGTAATCCGTACCTGAAACATTCTTAACGTCAAACTGATATGTAGTTGTAAACTGAAGTTTCTTTAACTGTCTATTAATTTCCTTAATATCGGCTTGTGCTTCTTCAATATTTGTTTTAATTTTCAAAACGAATTCATTTTTAAAGATTCCTTCATATTTTTTCGTTTGAACTGCAAGTTTATTTTTGATATCTTCAAAATTGTCAACCTGAAGTCTATTCTTTCTCTTCCTGTATACCGCCTCATGTTCAAGGCCTATTGGCAATGATTCCTCTGAACGTTTACCTGTGTTATATACAGATTGTTTATTTGTTATTGTACGCTCACAGGTTCTTTTTTCAGTTTCCGATCTTAAACGTGTAGACGCAATCATTACATCTCCTGTTTCACGTTTTCCTTCAACAAACTGATCATATTCATTCTTCGCTTCTCTTACTTCGATCGGATAATCAATAGAAAGGCTTTCTATTTTATTTTCACAATCAACTTTTCTGAGTTTTAAATCGTTGTTTAAAGCTAATAAAGAGCTATTTTCAGTCTCGAATTTTATCTTGCTTTGTCTGTTATCATCAATTGATTTGTTTAAAGCTTTCAGTTTATCTTCGATTTCAGTAATTCTTTCAACTAACAATAAATATTCATTATTATGTTTTAAAGCATCTTCAAGTTTACGAATTCTGTCATTACATTCGTAAATCTCAATCTGATTGATTGAATGATTCTTTGGTGCTTCTAAATCATATTCTTTATTAATAAATTGATTTATAGCTTTTGTTGAAGTTACTTTGCTTGAATTGATATCCTTTTCTTCGAGTAACGCATGTTCTTGATTTGCTAATAATCGTTTTTGTTTGATTGCTCTTTCTTTATTTAACTTAACGGCATCTTCACCCAAACAATATGAATCTAATTTTTTAAAGTTTAAAAATGATACAGCCATATTTCTGCTGATCTTGCCCTCTTTTGAGATAGCATTTTCATAATTTGGAACGTTATTAATTTCTACTGCATGTATTCTTCCTAACCAGTATGAAAAATACTTCTTCGCAGTTTCATTTCTTATTTCTAGTTGGTGTAACAAGGAATCATCCACAACATCAAAATCTCTTTTACATAATAGCTTTGTGTTAACCAATTCAACATATTTATACTGTGAATTGTCCATAACTTCATTTGCTATATGGAAGTATTCTGGCTCAACCAAGATACTATATCTATGGATTCCTAAGAATGTTTCAATTGAATTTCTCCATTCTTCATTCTTTAATTCAACAACAAAAGAACTAGAGAATCTGGCTTCACTATCAATATTTAAATCCTTAAACTTACGATTGATTTCTTTGATTAATCCTAATTGATTCGACACTTTCGAATAATCCGGCAAATTACGGTCACACGCTTTAATTACTTCGTCTAATTCAACAAGTTTCACTTATAATGAGTTAAAAGAATTGAGAGATAATTCTAATTTAAAACCTTCTCTGTTTAAATGATCTAATAATTGATCAATCTTCTCTTTAAACTCGTTAAGCTCATTATTCTTTACTGAAGAAGAAATATCTGGATCTGATAAATCAGATAGTTCAAATTCTAAGGACATCTTCTCTGAGAACTCTTTTATTCTCAGCGATAATACATCTAATGCTTTTATTTTTTCTAAATATTCAGCATCTTTTAATTTCAGTTCTGCCATTTTTTCTTTCTCATCCTGAATAGCTTTTGTTCCATCCATTTGATCAAGTTGACGATTCGCATTTCTTAATTTAACATCTTCTTGTTCTTTATCATTTTTTTCGTTATTTAATAAGTCAGTCAATCGATCTATTTCAAAAGTATTATCATTGACTTGTTTTGTATTTTGATCAATCTTTTTGCTAGTATTCAAAAGATCTTTATATACTCTCTTTGCATCATCTTTTATTAAACGGGAGTTGACACGTGCATAGTCATTAAATGCTTGTAAAATTTCATCTAAATCATTTATTTCTTTTTCAAGGATTTCAAAAGATGCAGTAATTTCATCAATACTGTCTTTAGCTTCTTTCAACTTATTCAGATTAATATTCTTATCCTCAAGCACAGACTCCTTAATAAACTGTTGTATCTTAGCTTCAGGATTATATGTCATGATGCTTTTTAGTTTTCTCTGGTATTTTGTAATACCTTCGCTTTGAAGTTTTAGACCTGTCATAGTCATAAACTTAACTACACCATTGCTTTTACTTAGTAATTCAGCCTTATTCTTATCTCTAAATTGTTTCGCACTTAAAACATACTTCTTTCCTTTTGATTCGTTAAAGAAAGAAATATCCTTTAATATCTTATTTTCAAGAGAATACCAATAATTATCAACATTATCACTTGAGTTTGTTTCCAATATGACACCCAGAACAAAATCTGTATCATATAATTCATTATGATACTCTAAAGCAATATGAGTATATACATTTGGATAAGAGTTTGATGGACGCGCATACTTTCTAGTGTCAGGATCAATCAAACATCTTGTATAAGATGATAACGTTCTCCTACCAATGCCAACTCTCGTGGCTGAAGTAGCTTTATTAAAGTCAGTGTCACCAGTAAAAGCATACTTAATTGCATCAAGCACTGTAGATTTACCGCATTCATTTTCGCCGGTAATAAGAGAAAGATTCTTTCCAATAGGAATGATTTTATCTACAAACCCATACCAGTTTAGTAAATATACTTGTTTTAGGATTATCTTGCTCATTCAGATTCCTCCTCGATGTCAATACTTTCTTCATATTTGGCTTCACTTAAATCTGCAGTCATTTCTTTTACTACACTCATGAACTGTTCTTTATCCATAGCGAATTGTAATGTTGGGTACAACGTAACAACAGTATCAGATTTCATTTCAGTTTCGTTGTAATTTATCAAACTAAAACGTTTAAACGTTCTTAATGCATTCTTTAATTCATTCGGAGACATACTAATAGCATATTGCTTTTGCATATCAACAATCTCCCCAAACTCGATATAGGTTTTTTCTGTTTTTCCAAATCTTTCAAGGAATAACATCCATAAAACTAACAGTGTTAAAACTTCATTATTTGAAAAACTAACATGATTTATTTTTTTTAATCCAACTGTTTCAGTATCAGATTCGCTTTGAATTAACATTGCGTACTTAAAATCATCATCTACAACAATGTCATAACCCATAATTTTTAAATAGCTGGAAATATCCATCCTGTTTGAAGAGTAAGACAGATAATCATAAAGTAAAGGATCTTTATCAGCAACGATAAAAGTAGAATCCAGTAGTTTTCTCACACATCGTTTAAATTTCAACAATTCTTCATCACGAAGTTTTTCTAAAAAATCGTAATATGCCATTATCCTTTCCTCCTTACAACCATGTTCGTAATTTCTGCTACATCAGTTTTCTCATATCCTTCATCAAGCTCAACGATATAATCAAACTCTTCTTCTCCAGAATAAATGAAGGCTGAGGCAAACATTAATGCTTCATTTTTGTTCTTTATATATTTACTTTTTACGAATGGTAATTCACTTTCTTTGAAAAGAACTTCAAAGAAATTATTAGTTCTTTCTATTGAATATGGATTAATTGAATTGTTTATCAATTCATTTGTAATCCTATTCTTTTCATCTTCTGTTAGATCTTCTGCTTCAATAGCGTTAAAACTAGCATCAACAATTTGACGTTTCTTTTTTTGATATGATTTCCTGGAAATGTATTTTTGAGAACCCACATCAATACAATTCTGTAATGCTTCTAAAATCACATCTTTCTCATCATTTTTTGATTCCTTAATTTTAGAAAGAATAGCATCTATCGAAGATTGAACATTTAAACCATTACTTGTGATTAAACGGATTCTCATATTTGCTAATCTGTAATACCTATTAATGCTTTCATCAATTAATTCCATGCTTTCTGGATATTCAATTGTAATGTAGTAGTACATTTCATCAATATACTTTATCAGCAAATCTTTTGATTCATCATAATCTGCCTGCATTCGTTCACTATATTCTTTAACAGCTACTTCAAACAACGAATCATTTTTAAATTTTCTTAATTGATTTGATATTTCTTTTAAAATAGATGGGATCAACCCGTGATTTTTCATATAAAAATAATCATTAAAGAATTTCTCCAAGAACTGATCTCCAAGTAAATAATTTCCCATACTAGATAGGTCATTGATCTCTGTAATTTGGCTTAAAATGATCGAGATACTGTCCTTTAAATCCAACACTTCATTCTTAAGTTCCGCTTCGTCATCCATAAGCGGGACAAT
Organism: uncultured Traorella sp.; assembly: GCA_945919165.1. GTDB lineage: Bacteria > Bacillota_I > Bacilli_A > Erysipelotrichales > Erysipelotrichaceae > Traorella. The sequence continues at coordinate 1,398 of CAMEIZ010000051.1, read as the reverse complement.
TACAGATGAATAAGGTCTGTCTTTTCTTACTGAGTTCTCACCAAAAGTGCTCTGAAGTATTTCATACATAGAAAGAATTCTATTAGAAATTGCAGCATCATTTTTCCTATTACTAATACGATTCAAAAAATCAATTATTCTTCTGCAGTTAGATGTGATATTGGTTATATATTCACCATTTCTTCCAAGTTCTGGTTTAGATAACCAACCACATTCTCTGAACTTTCGAATAATCTTTATCGAATCTCTATCTTCATAATTAAATTCAGTATCATCATTCTCAACATGATATTGTTTATTACTTAAATATAGTTCTAAAGTATCTCTAACATTCGTTTCATACAATACTGGAGTTGATTTCGAATACTCAATCAGTTCTGTAATGCATTCAAAATAAATCCTTTTATTAATACCAGTAAGAGGACTAAAGAATTTTTCATTTCGTAATGTTTCAAAAACATCCATTAAAACTCACCTCAATTATTTGTTTAATGTAATAACTATTTTCCTTCAAATGCAGGTACCTGATCACAATCATCTAGGGTAATCTTTTCTCTAGTAATCTTTGTATTTAAATGAGAATATTGTATCCCATTCAACTATATCTTCTTGAGAGTTACTCTCTACAGTTTTAAAAATATGCAGGTTATGAAGCCTTTACTTTATCATTCTGAAATTTAGGACTGATCTTTGTATATCTAGAAGCTTTAATGAATAAGTGTTTAAGCTTTCATATACCGTGCTGATCTTGAAGCACCGATACGTTTAATAGAACCGTTTTTCACCATTGTACCCAATACGGCTTCCACCGTTGTAGGACTGACATCTGGTAAAATCTTGCAGATCTCTGCTTTAGAAATCGGTGTCAGACTATTCAAAACCGTTGCCTCTATCCGTGCCTTTTTGGTAATTTTCTTTCCATGTACTACTGCGAACCGTTTGTCCAATTCCTTATAGCACATATACAGAGTCGACAGAAAGTTTTCGATGAATGGAAAGTAGGAATTATCATTTGTCTCCCAACCCCCGGATGACTGCCGCAACGCTTCATAATACCAAGCCCTATCGTTATTAATCTGCTCCTCAAAAGAAACATACTTTCCAGCATCATAGCCATTTTTATATAGCAAAAGCAGAGAAAGCAGACGCGACATTCTTCCGTTGCCGTCCCGAAATGGATGAATACAGAGGAAATCCAGAATAACACAGGGAATCAACAAAAGCTGATTGATGCCTGCGTCATTTCTTGCTTCCATATAGGCAAGTTCCAACTGTTCCATGGCTTGTTTCGTTTCAGCAGCAGGTGTCGGGCGAAAACGAACTTGCCTGTTTCCGTCTGAATCAACTTCCTGAATTACATTGTCGACTGTTTTATATTGTCCACCGTATTCGTATCCG
>CAMEIZ010000050.1 GCA_945919165.1 uncultured Traorella sp. | reverse complement strand
CGTCCGCTTTGAAGATAAGCCATAAAATATTCATTCATTTTATTTTGATCCGTATAACCGTTTTCCATAAGATATTCTTTAAAATCATTCATGATTCCTTCAGATAATGCCTGTAAATCTTCTTTGCTCAGCTCAAATTGAAGTTCTGAAAGAAGATCTTCTAATTCTATTGGCTTAAGTGATGAGAAATCTATCTGAACTGATGAAAAATCGATATCATCCATGGAAATATTAATTTTACTTGAATCAATTGAAAATGCTTTCTTCATCATTTCGGTATCAATACTGAAAAGTGAATTCATATCAAATGAATTTTTCTTCTCACTATCAAAACTTTCATTGGTAAATACATTGATTGTTGGATCTTGCAGCTGTTTTTTAACAATTTCACTGTTTTGTGTTTGTTCGATGACATATTCAGTTAATGAAGCAGGATAATTGATACCGGAAAAAAGCATCGTAGCTGTGGCATCCTTTTTTGGCTGAACGATACCCACAATTTCAAGTGTTTCTCCATTTTCAATTAACGCTTTCATATGATCAGTGTCTTCACTTTTGTCAACATAGACCTGATACTGTTCATCATACTCATATTTTTCTGCTGAAGAAATCACTTTAAACTGAATTCCCAATATATCCTGATAGGTGTAAGTTTGATCATATTCATATGTGGTGACATCTTCATTTTTTGAAAATTGATTGATCATTTCTTCCAGTTCAGAATAATCTCTCAAACCTAATGCATAAAGCATAAAATCACTGATGCGTCCCGATTTGGTCAATACGACGACACATTCATTTTTATTTTGTGGCCATCTTCCCGCTTTTACATCATATTGATCTTCATAAAGTGAAAAACTTTTCGGCATTTCAAAGAAAATATTGGTACTCATCATTTTGGACATCAATGAATTTGAGCTTGATGACGCTCCCAGTCCTAATGAGGAAAATGAATTATCCGGATGTACCTGATGAATTTTATCTGTATCTGAACTATATATCTGAGGTTCAACATCATAACTGTATTCAATTGTACTTGCATAGTCATGAATTGAGCTTTGATCACTTTGCAGATATTGTTTGAGTGAAGCCAGATCGTTTGATCCGATTTTTGAGAACATATTATTGATCATTTGGGATACGCGTATTTCAGCCTCACTTGTTGGTTCATTTTGCATCATTTGATCTGTCATCATGCTTGACATGTTGATTCCGCTGCTTTGTATGGAAAGTGGATATTCGGAAAGAGCCTGTTGTTCTACAGAGCGAATATACGTATTAACACCATTTGATAATGATAGAATTAATGCTATTCCGATAATTCCAATAGACCCTGCAAAAGCGGTTAATAACGTTCTGGCTTTTTTTGTTTTAAGGTTATTAAAGCTGAGTGATAGTGCTGTTGAAAAGGACATGGATGCTTTCCCCAGGTTCTTATGAACAGCTTCTTCTTGATCAGTTTCGACAATAAATGGATCTGTATCTGAAATAATAACTCCATCCTTTAACTGAACAATTCGTGTTGCATATTGCATTGCCAGTTCCGGATTATGAGTTACCATCACTACCAAACGATCTTTGGCAACCTTTTTCAACAGCTCCATAATCTGAACACTGGTTTCACTGTCTAATGCTCCTGTTGGTTCGTCAGCCAGTAAAATATCAGGATCATTGACCAAAGCTCTGGCTATGGCAACACGCTGCATTTGTCCTCCGGACATTTGATTTGGCTTTTTATGAGCCTGCTCTTTCAAACCAACTTCATCAAGTGCCTGTAGAGCACGTTCACGTCGCTGTTTTTTAGAAACACCGCTGATTGTTAAGGCCAGTTCAACATTAGAAAGCACGGATTGATGAGGAATCAAATTATAGCTCTGAAACACAAAGCCAATCGTATGGTTACGATAAGAGTCCCAATCACGATCTTTATACTTTTTTGTCGAAACTGAATTGATGATCAAATCTCCTGAATCATAACGATCTAATCCACCAATAATATTCAAAAGCGTCGTTTTTCCTGAACCACTGGGTCCTAAAATCGACACAAATTCATTATCTCTTAAATTTAAGCTTACATCATTTAAGGCTATCTGAATCAATTCACCTGTTTGATATTGTTTTGAGATATTCTTTATTTGAAGCATAAGTGACTCCTTTCAATCGTGAATCAATCTTATCATAAATAAGTGTGATAGTGAAAAAAAATGACGCAGTTGTCATGAACAATTTTTCTTATTTGTCTACTGGAAAAATGAACAAATATGAAAAATGTCCCTTTGAGGGACATTAATCTTCAAAATCTAAAACTTTAAAACCACTTATATCAATCTTCTCAACAACCGTTTCATTCAGTTTAGAATATGTACACGTTACTTGAATACTCATGCTTACTCCTTCACTTTCAGCTTGAATACCAAATTCCATACCGGATACAAATCCTTGGGCATTAATTTGATAAGTCAATTCATTAATCTGAATATTTTCTAATGAATCCAGGATATCTTCATCAATCATTTCTGAATCTGTACTGTTCATTAATTCTAGTAATTGTTCTTTGGAAATCTTTACTGAAACGGATGTAATATTTCCATTCGCATCTTCTTTTGCCTGATAATCACTTAATGAATCAAACATTTTTACTTCACTGTTGATCTTGGATTTTGCAGAATCCAAATCTATCTTCATCGCTGTTTTTTCATCCATTGTATCAACATACATGACTCCATCAAAATACCACATATCCACATTTACTTCTTCACCAAATGCATTCATTGCTGAATTCATATGATAAATCAAATTATTGTCACGAATTCCTTGTATTTCAATAGTTGTCGTAGTTGGCATCTCAAAGGTATCATCTTCAGCTTTCATAGAGATTTTCATTTCCATTTCAAGTGTCAGCGAATCTGCTTCATTTGTTTTTTCAACAGCTGCTTTTAACACATCTTTGGGATTTTGAGTGTTTTGTGGCTGTGACTGACAAGCTCCTAATAAAGCTATAGATAAAATGAGTGTCACAGCTTTTATCATTGTTTTTTTCATTTTGCCCTCCTATTAACTAATTCTACTATATCAAACATCTTTTGTTTTTAACAGGCTTATTTCAAAATTGTTAGAAAAAATGCCTCTTATATTAATTAGATAATTACTAAAAATCTAATTTAGTATGATATTACATGAATCAATTAATAAAAAAACTGGAAGATTTGGTTGTATTCCTAAAACTTCCAGTAACCTAATGAGGTTTATTTCACACAAATTTTATTCAAATGCCAAATATCGCGAACATATTCTTCAATCGTACGATCACTTGAGAAATATCCGCTCTTTGCAATGTTAATTAAGCACATTTTTGCCCACAGATTTCTGTTTTCATAGAAATCTCTGATTCTTGACTGAGTTACTTGATAAGCATCAAAATCAGCTAATAACAGATATTCATCATTTTTGAACATTAATTCATCATAAATGATCTTGAATTCATCGCGATTGTTTGACCATGTTCCATCAATTAAAGAATCAACGATTTTCTTTAAATGCGGAATGTGGTTATAATAGTCCCAAACATTGTATGAATGAGCTCTTTTCATAGTTTCAACTTCATCTACCTTTAATCCAAAGATAAAGGCATTATCATATCCGACTCTTTCCACAATTTCAACATTGGCTCCATCTAAGGTACCAATAGTTAAAGCTCCATTCATCATAAACTTCATATTACCGGTACCGCTGGCTTCTTTTCCGGCAGTTGAAATCTGTTCACTAACATCCGCAGCATTCATCAAAATCTCTGCAATGCTGACGCCATAATTCGGAATGAAAACAACTTTCATATATGGACTGATTTCAGGATCGTTGTTGACCACATTGGCAATAGAGTGAATCAGTTGGATAACTTTTTTCGCAAAAGTATAGGCAGGTGCTGCTTTAGCAGCAAAAATAAAGGTACGCGGATAAATTCTGAAATTTGGATCTTCCTTCATTCTCTGATACAGGTAAATAATATGCATCACATTTAAAAGCTGACGCTTATAAGCATGGAGACGTTTTGCCTGAACATCAAAAATAGAATGAATATCGATTTCTATTCCAGTTGCCTGTTTAATATACGCAGCTAAAATCTTCTTTCTTTCCAGCTTAACCTGTAAGAATTCTTCCTGAATCTTTACATCATCGACATAATTCATCAGTTTTTCCAAATCCTGTGGATGATCAACATAGCTGTCTCCAATTGTCTTATCTAACAGAGCTTTCAGTTGTGGGTTGGAATAAATCAACCAACGGCGATGAGTAATTCCATTTGTCTTGTTATTGAATTTTCCTGGATAAATCGCATACTGATTTTTGAAAACATCGTTGATAAGTATCTGTGAGTGCAATGCCGCAACACCATTGACAGAATGTGATCCAATAATGGCAAGATTTGCCATGTGCACCTGTCCGTCAATAATAATTCTTGTAGAATTAATCAGATCCGGACGATAATATTTATAATTCAGTGCGAAACAGTAACGACGATCGATTTCTTCAATAATCATATAGATACGCGGTAAAAGTGTTTGAATGAAACGTACCGGCCATTTTTCAAGAGCTTCAGATAAAACGGTATGATTCGTATAAGCCACTGATTTGGTTACTATCTCCCAGGCATCATTCCATTCATATAGATAATCATCCATTAAAATACGCATCAATTCCGGAATGGCTAATACCGGATGTGTATCATTTAACTGAATGGCATTTTTTTCAGCAAAATTGTCAAGTGTATCATAAACACGCAAATGTGCCTTGATCAATGCTGTCAATCCAGCAGATACAAAGAAATACTGCTGTTTTAAACGCAGATATCTTCCTTCTTCCGTAGAATCATCCGGATAAACATTCTGGTTAATGGAAATAACATCTTTGATATACTTACCAAACTCCTGTGAATTAGAAGCATCTTCAGCTGGCTCTGCACTCCATAATCTCAGTGTATTGGTTAGATTTGTTCCATGACCAACAACTTCCACATCATAAGGTACTGCTCGAATAATCTGTGCATTGACATGGTTTACCTTGGCTTTACCGTAAATATCCATTTCCATTTCAATTGATCCATAGAACTTCACATCAACAGCATGTTTTGGTTTTCTTACTTCCCATACATTTCCCAGTTTTAACCACTGATCAGGAACTTCAACCTGTTTACCATCTACAATCTTCTGTTTGAAAAGACCATACTCATAACGAATACAGTTTCCATGACCAGCATAACCTAAAGAAGCCAGAGAATCTAAGAAACAAGCCGCCAGTCTTCCCAAACCACCATTTCCAAGTCCTGCATCACTTTCCATTTCTTCGAGTTCATTGATATCAATATCCAAATCGGCAAGACCCTCTTTCACAATATCATAAATACCCAAATTCATCAGGTTGCTTGTTAAAAGACGACCTATCAAAAATTCCATAGAAAAATAGTACATCTGCTTTTCCTGTTTTCTGGCAATTTCTTCTTTGCTCGCTTTCCAGTTCATAGCAGCGTAATCTCGAATCATATTTCCCAACACCATATATTTCTCTGTAATGTGGGATTGTTCAATTGAACGACCGTATTTAGCGATAATACGAGTTTTAAATTCTTGTTTAAATTCTTCTTTATTTGTAAATTTATAGCCCATTTTATTACCTCTCTTAACTCAGCAATTCTACCATTTTTAGGTAATGAAAAAAAGTGCTTTTTTCAAAAAACACTTTATTTTCTTCTTTTTATTTCCTTTACCTCAAAAATAATGCCGCTAAATGGAGCAATTTCCATCTCAAACGAGTAATTCAGATTGTTATGAGGCACTTTCTTTGCGCGTAAAGCTTTCGTATTACGAACATTTGTTCCATTATATATATCCCAATCGGTATTTAACACTTCTTTTATTGTAGAATTGACATCAACACCTACTCTAAAATTCTTGTAGTGATTCGTTGAGAAATTTAATGCAATGATGAACTTGTTGTCTTCATACATTCTCTGGTAGATGAAAATATTGTCAGCTTTGTTATCGGGATCAATCCATTTAAAACTATCCCATGAATAATCCAGCATATAGAAAGCTTTGTTATCTTTTACAAGTTTATTCAAATCAGCAAAGTAATGTGAAAAAGCATCATGAATCGGATAGTCCAGCATGAACCAGTCATTTTCTTTTTCTTCATCCCATTCTCTAAACTGTGCAATTTCATTTCCCATGAAATTCAGTTTCTTGCCTGGATGAGTCATCATATACATATATAACGTTCTTGTCTGAGCAAACTTCTGTTCATAAGTTCCCCACATTTTATCGACAATTGTATGTTTACCATGTACAACTTCATCATGCGACAGCGGCAGAACAAATTTTTCAGAATAGAAATACGCCATTGAAAAAGTGATCTGATTATGATGATACTGACGATAAATTGGATCTTTTTCCAAATATTTCAGCGTATCATGCATCCATCCCAAATCCCATTTATAGTCAAATTCCAAACCGCCATCCAGAGTATGATGAGTTACTTTTGGAAAATCACTGGAATCCTCAGCAATCAAAAACACTTCCGGATGCAGACGATGCAGGTTATTGTTCATTCGCTTAATGAAATGCAAAGCTCCTTCATTTACACCCTTATTTGAGTTTCCCTGCCAGTAAATCATATTTGCGATAGCATCCATACGGATTCCATCAATATGGAAAATCTCTAACCAGTAATTCGCTGCCGACATCAAAAATGAACGAACTTCTTCACGCCACAAATTAAAGTTGCTGGTTCCCCATTCAGAATTGGCATCACTGTCTTTCTCATATTCATACAGAGGTGTCCCATCAAAATAATTAAGTGAATAGTTATCCTTGACAAAATGAACCGGAACAAAATCCATAATAACACCGATATTGTTCTTGTGAAGCTTGTTAATTAATTCCTTAAGCCCATTGATCGTTCCATAGCGACTGGTAACCGAATAATAGCCACTAGTCTGATAACCCCATGAACCATCAAAAGGATATTCACTCAAAGGCATGAATTCAACATGAGTAAAATTCATCTTTTTAACATAGTCAATCAATTCATCGGCAATTTCTTCATAATGAAACCATTTTCTGTCATCTTTTGGTTTTTTCCATGAACCGACATGAAGTTCATAAATATTCATAGGACGATCAAAATTTCGAGAACGGGTTTTCATCCATTTGCTGTCTTTAAAAGTATAATTGTGAATATCTTCAATAATCGAAGCAGTATTGGGTCTTAACTGTGAATAAAATGCATAAGGATCTGATTTATCAGTAACATTTCCATAAGCCTGTGTTATTCTGAATTTATATTGCTGTCCTTTTTTTGCATGTTCAATAAACACTTCATAGACACCACGATCATCAATACGCTTCATTAAAGAAGCATCACTCGTCTTCCAGTCATTGAAATCACCGATTACGTGAATTTCTCTGGCATTGGGAGCATATGTTCTGAAAGTTGTTCCGCTTTCATCCACATGAGCACCGAAATACTCATAGGCATTACACATATTCCCTTCAAAAAACTCTTTTAGATCCATTGTTTACCTCCCGCTTATTTAAGCGATTGCGTCAGCCATAGCCTTCTGGTAAGCAGCACTCTTATCCTTTGCTTCCTGCACACTATTGCCTTTGACACAGTAATAGAACTTGCACTTAGGTTCAGTTCCACTTGGTCTTACAGCAATCCAGGAGCCATCCTCCAAATAAAATTTCAAAACATCTGATTTTGTAAATCCGACCAAATCACTTTCTTTTCCGTTTTCAACACGTTTTAATGATCCATAGTCTTCATTTGCCACAACTTTTACACCTGCAATTTCACTTGGTGTTTCATTTCTGAATGTCTGAATAATTTCTTTTATTCTTAAAGCTCCTTCCTGTCCGCTTAAAGATAAAGAAGTCTGACTTTCCTGATAAGTTCCCAGCTCTTCATACAAACCATTCAAAACATCCACCAATGTCTTATTCTGTGCATGATAATAGCAAGCAGCTTCAGCAAGCATCAAACAAGCCTGAGGAGCATCTTTATCACGTACAAACGGACTGATCAGAGAACCGTAGCTTTCTTCATATCCAAATACATATTCTTTTTCGTGTGAAACTTCATATTTTGCAACCTTTTCACCGATAAACTTAAATCCTGTTAATGTCTTTTCAGTTTCAACACCATATTTGGCAGCTATCTTTTCTCCCAAATCACTGGTAACAACAGTATTAAACATCACAGCATTCTTTGGCATTCTTCCTTTTGCTTTCAACTGTGAGAAAATATATTCAATCAAAACAGAACCCGACTGATTTCCTGTTAAAAGGACATATTCACCATGGTGTTTAACTGCAACTCCCATACGATCAGCATCTGGATCACAGCTTAACACAATATCAGCATCTTCTTTTTTTGCATACTTCAATGCCAATTCATAACTGGATGGTTCTTCAGGATTTGGTGTTGGTGTCATTGAAAAATCAGGATCTGGTGTACACTGTTCCTCAACTGCAACATAATGGTATCCTGTACGATCATAAATTGTTTTTACCGGAATATTGCTGGTTCCATGCTGAGGTGTAAAAACAATTTTAATATCATCTTTCTTCACATCCGGATTTAACTGGATTGCTAAAACATTTTTATAATATTCTTCATCCACTTCTTTTCCAATAACATGAATCAGACTTTCATCTGCAGATGTTGTTTCAATTGCTAATTCATCTTCAACGGCATTGACTAATGCAATAACCTGACTGGCTAAAGCCGGTACCAACTGGCAGCCCTTTTCATCATACAGCTTATATCCGTTATATTCCTTCGGATTATGACTGGCTGTAATCATAATGCCTCCAGCACAGCCTAAATGACGCACAGCAAAGCTTAGTTCAGGCGTAGGGCGCAGGCTTTCAAATACATAGCTAGTAATGCCAAAGGTAGCTAAAACTCTGGCACTGTCATCTGCAAATTCTTTTGACATATGTCGATTGTCATATCCAATCGCAATACCTTTTTTCTTAGCTTCTTCGCCCATTGAACAAATATACTTCGCAAAACCAACATTTGCCTTGCGAATCGTATGAACGTTGATACGATTTGTTCCAGCTCCGAGTAAGCCTCTCATTCCAGCAGTACCAAATTCAATATTGGTATAAAAAGCATCATTTTTCTGTTTTTCATCCATGCTTAAAAGTTCTTTCTTTAAAAGCGGATCGATATTTGGATGGCTGACCCATCTATTATATTGTTCGTTGACCATAAAATCAATTCCTCCCTGATAGTACTATTATACACTAAATGAAAGCGTTTTAGTAAAATATTTTATGATTTCAATTAATTTTAAAAGGGATCATTTTTATTACACTGATCCCGTATTTTCTTGATTCTCTTTTATATAGAATAGATAATAGAATAAAACTGTAATGCCAAAGCTGATGATAAAGCCTATAATGATATCACTTAAATAAGCATAGCCCAGAATCAGCTGACTGATTGATACTAAAAACAGCCAGCTTCCAACCATGATTGAAAGAACCAGTTTGGTTTCTTTTAAACGGAAAATGATTTTCGGCATTAAATCAACCAGCAAACATAAATAAGCAGTTGCACATGTAAGAGATGGAAAGGATCGCATTTCTATATTGCCAAAATCAATAAGAATCTCAGCTCTAAACCAATCCTGAAAAACCAATACTGTTCCATTTAAACTGCGGAAAGGGTATCTCTGAACTACTCCTAAAAGAAGTATACATACTGCCAGCATACTAAAGAAACATGAAAGACCTGTTTTCGATAATTTCCGTAATTCATCCGGACGCCGATCACAAATCAGCTGACTGAGAATATGCATACAGACACAGATACCGATATCAATCGCAAACACCAATGTAATGGAATATAAATTCATTTTCCAGAAGGCTACATAACCGCATAAAAAGCCAAAAACAATCATGCTTCCCAATCCTATAACCACACTTGCAATTGAAGCCTTACTGCCATCCTTTAAACGAGTATTATAAATTCCAGCCCCAAAAAAACTCATTAACAGATATGTTGGAAGTTCAGCCACAACGTCAATTCCTTTGGCAACCAAACTGGAACGAAGCCCTCAGCAATATTATAATCAAAAAAACTGGATAACAGCAAAAAACAAATGAATATAATAAAAATGATTCCTGTTCTCTTTTTTAATTTCATACTATCACCTGATTTAATAATAGGGACAAACACTTAAAAAGTCAACATAAACCAATCATCCAGTTATATGTTGACATCCATTTTAATTCCCGGTACTTCCAAAACCGCCTACACGTTCTCCCTGAGCATCATCATCATCACAAATGCCATATTTCATAAAGATCGCCTGTCCGATTGCATCACCTTTTTTAATTACCACAGGTTCACTTTTCATATTGTAGAACGCAAACATCATAGCGCCGTCATTCTCAACATTTCCATAATAATCAGCATCTATGATACCAACACCATTTGCCAATACAAGTCCTTTTTTAGACGGATTGGAGCTTCGATTGCACAGCATCAGAAATTCATCTTCCTGCATGTAAGCTTTCAAACCTGTTTTGACTAAAGTAGGCTTCATTCCCGCATGAAATGGTTCAATCACACAATCACAAGCTGCTTCAATATCATATCCGGCTGAAAATTTTGTTTTCCTTATTGGCAAATGGATATTCTGATTTTCAAATCCTTTTGCGATTTCAAATCCTCTTTTTCTCATGCGCGACTCTTCTTTCTGTTTTTGTATTCATTCATTTTTTCTACCAAAACAGTTTTTGCCTTAGTTGTAAGATAAATATCTTCTTCTTGCATCATTTTAACCTGATATCCTCTGAAGAATCTCTTTTTTTCATAGATTTTTGAAATGTTCTTATATTTATATGTTTTCCCGGAAAAAAGAAATCCGCTGTCATAAAAAGCTACTGTTTTCAGTGCAACTGATTCTATAATAAAAACAGCACAGAATATGCTTAACACAAAGAAACTGATTCCATAAAGATAATTGTTTTGACGTATATAAATCACACCATAGACAATCAAGAAAACAGCAACTGCAGCATAAATAAGTGAAATCAGCAAATAATCCTTCACCACAACCACATTCACTTTATTCGCTTCAACCTGTTTTAGGGCATTTATGTGAGCCTTATAGCCTTTCAATGCCTCTTTCCCTTCAAATGCTAAAAAAACAACAAAAAATCCAATAATAATTACATTAATAATATCCATAACACTTCCTACTTTCTTTATTATGATACCATATTTTACAACATAAGACATAATAAAAACATATCTTGCGATATGTTTTTCATCGACCTTAATTGCAAAACTTAATGCGACCCTTGAATCGCATTAAACAAGTCCAAAAGA